>NZ_JBEPXO010000012.1:0-56686 GCF_041641895.1 Salinigranum sp.
GAACTCCTCACCGAAGAGCCCGAGGACGTCCCCGACTTCTCCGACGAGGACGTCGAGGTCCCCACCGACGAGCCCGACGAGGTGCTCGACGAGGAGGACATCGAGGTCGTCGACGAGGAGGACATCGCCATCGAGGAGGAGGTCGTCGAAGAGGACGTCGACGCGGAGACCGGTCCCGCCGAGACGGCGCCCGAAGACCCCGACGCGGACGAAGCCGCCGCGGAGGCCGCCGCCGAAGAGGCGCTCGACGAGGAGGTCGAGGCGGAAGCCGCCGACCTCGTCGCCGAGATGGAAGCGGCCGACGACGAGGACGAAGACGCGGACACGGACGCCGACGACGCCGACGAGGAGGAGGGAGCGTAGATGGCCATCCTCTACGCCGCGGAGATCCGCGACATGACGCCCGCCGAACGACAGGCCGAACTCGAGGAGCTCGAGACCGAGCTGCTCAACGCGAAGGCCGTGCAGGCAGCGGGTGGCGCGCCGGACAACCCCGGTCGCGTGAAGGAACTGAAGAAGACCATCGCCCGGATCAAGACGATCCAGACGGAAGAAGGCGACATCGACGAGGAATAACGGACTCGAACCGAGATGGCACTCACACCCGAGACCCTGACACGACACGAACTCAACGGCCTCCTCGTGGAGGTCGTCGACGCCCCGAACCCCGACCTGGTCGGGATAGCCGGGCGTGTCGTCGTCGAGACGATGCACACCCTGCATCTGGACTGCGACGCGGCCCCGCCGCGTCGAACGCGAGACGGCGAGGCCGTCGAGCACGACGGTGCTCGGGTGCGGCAGGTCCCCAAGCAGGGGTCCGTGTTCGAGTTCCGCCTCTCGACCGCCGAGGCCGCCGAGACCGACAGCCGGACGGGCGACGTCCCTACCGTCGCGTCCGGCGCTCGGTCTCGGCCCACAGGCACACGCACAGATGAAGCCGCCGAAGCTGCGAAGGCTTCGGGGACCGCGTCCGAACTGGTTTCGGGGCCCGACGAACCCGCCACCGACGCCGACTCCAACGGCGAGTCGGTCGAGGCGGCACGGGTCGAAGCTGGCGAGGGCGTGGCCTACGTTACGGTGGATGGCACACAGCTGCTCTCACGACCCGCGCTCCGCACGGAGAACGCAGGTGAATCAACATGGCGTTAGGACTCAACGTACCACAGCCGGAGGAGACCTGCTCCGACCAGAACTGTCCGTTCCACGGATCGCTTTCCGTGCGCGGACAGACGCTGGAGGGCACCGTCGCCTCCACAGACATGGACAAGACCGTCGTCGTCGAGCGAGAGTACGACGTTCGCGTCCCCAAGTACGACCGGTACATGAAGCGTCGGAGTCGGATTCCGGCCCATGCACCGCCGTGTCTGGGACTCGAAGCAGGCGACACGGTCCGTATCGCAGAGACACGACCGCTCTCGAAGACGAAATCGCACGTGGTCATCGAACGCGTCGGAGGTGACGACTGATGAAGGCGCTCAAGGCCGACGTCACTCGTGGCCTCAACCGCGGCGCGCTCGTCACGTGTGCGGACAACACCGGAGCCCGCGAGCTGAAGGTCATCAGCGTCCACGGCTACTCCGGCACGAAGAACCGTCAGCCCTCGGCGGGCATCGGTGACAAGGTGACCGTCTCGGTCACCAAAGGCACCCCCGAGATGCGCCGCCAGGTGCTCGAAGCCGTCATCATCCGACAGCGGAAGACCATCCGTCGACCGGACGGCACGCGCGTGAAGTTCGAAGACAACGCGGCCGTCGTCATCGACGAGATGGAAGAGCCGCGCGGGACCGAAATCAAGGGTCCCGTCGCACGCGAGGTTGCCGAGCGCTTCGGGAGCATCGCATCGACAGCGACGATGATAGTCTAACCAGGAACCGCATATGACGAAACAACCACGCAAACAGCGAACTCGGACGCGCGACGCGCCGCTCCACGAGCGGCACAAGCAGGTCCGTGCCACGCTTTCGGAGGACCTCCGCGAGGAGTACGGTCGGCGAAACGCCCGCGTCAACGCGGGCGACACCGTCGAGGTACTCCGCGGCGACTACGCCGGCGAGACCGGCGAGGTCATCGAGGTCGACCTGAAGAAGGCGGCCGTCCACGTGGAGGACGTGACCGTCGAGAAGGCCGACGGCGAAGAGGTGCCGCGGCCGCTCGACGCGTCGAACGTCCGCATCACGAAGCTCGAGTTCCACGACGACGACGACCGACGCGAGGCACGACTCCGCGCGGACACGGAGGAGGATAACGAATGACGCGACACCAGAAGCGACTCTCGGTCCCGAACACGTGGCCGGTCGAACGGAAGGAAGCGACGTGGACGGTCAAGGCCGACGCCGGCCCGCACGGCGAGGCGGGGGTTCCCCTGCTCATCCTGCTGCGGGACGTGCTCGGTTACGTCGACTCGAAGAAGGAAGCGCGCTACGCGCTCAACCAGGACAGCGTCCTCGTGAACGGGGTGGCGGTGTCGGACGAGTCCCGCCCCATCGGGATGTTCGACATCCTCGCGTTCACCCAGCGCGAAGAGTACTACCGGGTGTTCCCCGACGAGGGGGGCCGCCTGGCACTGACGCCCATCACGGCCGACGCGGCGGACAGCCGTCTCGGCAAGGTGGTCCGCAAGCAGCAGGTGAAGGGTGGTGCCTTCCAGCTTACCCTCCACGACGGGACCAACGTCCGCGTCGAGGAGGGGAGCGACTACGCGACGAACGACTCCGTCGTCGTCGACAACGAGACAAAGGAGATCGTCGCCCACTTCGGCTACGAGGAGGGCGCGCTCGTCACGGCCGTCGACGGCCAGCACGCCGGCGAAATCGGCGAGGTGGCCGAGATCACGGTCACGCCCGGCAGCGGTGCCAACACCGTCCGCGTCGTCCGCGACGACGACACGGAGTTCGAGACGGTCGAGGGCTACGTCGTCGTCATCGACGAGAAGTTCACCGAGAGTTCGGGAGGTGACGACTGATGTCGTCTGACTCCGGCGCGGGCTTCCACGAGATGCGACAGCCCGCCGTCGAGAAGGTCGTCGTCCACATGGGCGTCGGCACCGGCGGCCGCGAACTCGCGAACGCCGAGGACATCCTCGGCGAGGTCGCGGGCCAAGAGCCGGTCCGGACGCAGTCGAAGCGTGCCAGCCAGGACTTCGGTGTCCGTCGGGGCGAACCCGTCGGCGCGAAGGTCACCCTGCGCGGGACGGTCGCCGAGGAGTTCCTCGAGACGGCACTGCCGCTGACGGAACTCTCCGCCACGCAGTTCGACGAGTACGGGAACTTCAGCTTCGGCGTCGCCGAGCACACCGAGTTCCCGAGCCAGGAGTACGACCCCAACATCGGGATCTACGGGCTGGACGTGACGGTCAACCTCGTCCGCCCCGGCTACCGCGTGCGCAAGCGCGACAAGGCAGCCAGTTCCATCCCGTCGCGCCACAAGCTCACTCCCGAGGACGCCATCGCGTTCGTCGAGAGCGAGTTCGGCGTCGACGTGGAGGTGAGCGAAGAATGAGCGAAAGTGAGACAGAGACGGGCGAGCACGCCTCGCGACGCACCGGCATCGAGCGCGAGTGCCGTCGCTGCGAACGGAAGCAGGGCCTGGTCGGGAAGTACGACATCTTCCTCTGCCGGCAGTGCTTCCGCGAGGTCGCCCGCAACATCGGATTCAAGAAGTATCGATAACCATGGCGGATAACGATCCACTCAGCAACGCGCTCTCCGGCGTGAACAACGCCGAGAGCGTGGGCCATCTGAGCCACACGGTACAGCCCGCCTCGAACGTCATCGGCTCCGTCCTCGAGGTCTTCTACGACCGCGGGTACATCGACGGCTTCGAGTTCGTCGACGACGGCAAGGCCGGGAACTTCGAGGTCGAACTGAAAGGTGCGATCAACAAGTGTGGCGCCGTGAAGCCCCGGTACGAGACCGGGGCCGACGAGTACGAGAAGTGGGAGAAGCGGTATCTCCCCGCCCGCGACTACGGGACACTCATCGTCTCGACGAGCCACGGCGTCATGAGCCACTACGAGGCCCGTGAGGAGGGCCTCGGCGGCCAGGTGATCGCGTACGTCTACTGACAATGTCGCGAATACAACTGGACATCCCAGACGACGTCTCCGCCGAGATGGACCACCTCACGCTCACCGTCGAGGGGCCCGAAGGAAGCGTCTCCCGACGCCTCTGGTACCCCGACATCAGCGTCGAGGTCGACGACGACGCGGTCGTCATCGACTCGGCCGAGGAGGACGCGAAGACCGAAGCGACCGTGGGCACGTTCGAGAGCCACGTGCGGAACATGTTCCACGGCGTCACCGAGGGGTGGGAGTACCGGATGGAAGTCCTCTACGCCCACTTCCCGATGCAGGTTTCCGTCGACGGTGACCACGTGGTCATCGAGAACTTCCTCGGCGAGAAGGCACCGCGTCGCGCGAAGATCCGCGGCGACACCGAGGTACAGGTGGACGGCGAGGAGGTCATCCTCTCCGGCCCGAACAAGGAGGACGTCGGCCAGACGGCGGCCGACATCGAACAGCTCACCCGTGTGAAGGACAAGGACACGCGCGTGTTCCAGGACGGCGTCTACATCACGGAGAAGCCGACGAAGGCAGGAGGTGCCTAGATGTCCGCTGACGAGAACGACACCGACGGACCACAGGAACTCGAAGACATCAGCGGCGTCGGCCCGTCGAAGGCCGAGGCGCTCCGCGAGGCCGGCTACGAGTCGGTCGAGGACGTCAAGGCCGCGAGCCAGTCCGAACTCTCCGAAGTCTCCGGCATCGGCAACGCGCTCGCCGCGCGTATCAAAGCCGACGTCGGCGGCCTCGAAGTGGCCGAAGAGACCGAGGCGGAGGTCGAAGACGAGACCGAGGCCGAGGTGGAAGAAGCCGAGGAGGAGGACGTCCCGACGAAGACCGTCCCCCGCGGCCACGCGGACAAGACGCCCGAACTCGACGACGAGACCGAGCGGGCGCTCGCCCAGAAGCACCGCGAGGGCAAGCCGCAGTTCAAGCGGCAGGACTACCACATGAAGAAGCGGACGCCCGAGTCCTGGCGACGCCCCCGCGGCAACCTCTCGAAGCAGCGCCGCGGCATCAAGGGCAAGGGCGACACGGTCCAGGCGGGCTTCCGCTCGCCGAAGGCCGCGCGCGGACTGCACCCCTCGGGCTTCGAGGAGGTTCGGGTCCACAACACCGACGACCTGGCGGACGTCGACGGCGACACGCAGGCCGTCCGCATCGCCTCGTCGGTGGGTGGCCGCAAGCGCGAGCGCATCGAAGACGAGTGTGAGGACCGCGAGATTCGCGTCCTCAACCCGACCTACATCGAGGTCGAAGCGGAGGGAGACGAATGACGGACCTGAAAGCCCAGCGACGGATGGCCGCCGACGTCCTCGACGTCGGCAAGGACCGCATCTGGATGGACCCCGAGGAACAGGCCGAGATCGCGGACGCCATCACGCGCGAGGACGTCCGTGACCTGGTCGACCAGGGAACCATCCGCGTCAAGGACGCGAAGGGCAACTCGAAGGGTCGCGCCCGCGAGCGGAAGGCGAAGCGCGACTACGGCCACCGCAAGGGGGCCGGCTCCCGGAAGGGGAAAGCGGGTGCCCGTCAGAACAAGAAGAAGGCATGGATCAGCCGGATCCGCGCACAGCGGAAGCGACTCCGCAACCTGCGCGACGACGGCCCGCTGTCGCCCTCGGAGTACCGCACGCTCTACAACAAAGCGAGCGGTGGCGAGTTCGACAGCGTCGACCGGCTCGAATCGTACATCGAGACACATTACGGATACGAGGTGAAATAATGGCGACAGGACCACGGTACAGAGTACCGATGCGTCGTCGCCGCGAGTCCCGGACCGACTACCATCAGAGGTTGCGCCTGCTGAAATCAGGTAAGCCGCGGCTTGTCGCTCGCGTGAGCAACAAGCACGTCAGGGCGCAGCTGGTCACGCCGGGCCCGCAGGGCGACGAAACACACGTGAGTGCCTCGAGCGAGGACCTCGCCGACTACGGCTGGGAGGCCCCCACAGGGAACCTCCCGAGCGCCTACCTCACGGGCTACCTCGTGGGCCTTCGGGCCCGCGAGGCTGGTCTCGCGGAGGCGGTGCTCGACATCGGCCTGAACACGGCGACCCCTGGCAACAAGGTGTTCGCAGTACAGGAAGGCGCAATCGACGCCGGGCTCGACATCCCCCACAACGAGAGCGTGCTGGCGGACTGGTCGCGTAACCGCGGCGAGCACATCGCCGCGTACGCCGAGCAGCTCGACGAGCCGCTCTATTCGGGAGGATTCGACGCCACGGAACTGCCCGAGCACTTCGATAGCGTGCTCGAGCGACTTCAGGAGGACGCATGAGCAGAAGCAACGACGGATGGGAGCCGCGCACGCGGCTCGGCCGTATGGTACAGGACGGCGACGTCACATCGATGGACCAGGCCCTCGAGTCGGGTCTCCCGCTCAAGGAGCCCGAGATCGTCGACCAGCTCCTCCCCGGACTGGACGACGACGTGCTCGACATCAACATGGTCCAGCGCATGACCGACTCCGGCCGCCGGGTGAAGTTCCGGTGTGTCGTCGCGGTCGGAAACCGCGACGGCTACCTCGGCTACGCCGAGGGCCGTGACGACCAGGTCGGTGGCGCGATTCAGAAGGCCATCGAGGTGGCGAAGCTGAACATCATCAAGGTCGACCGCGGCTCTGGGTCGTGGGAGGACCGCGCCGGCGGTACTCACTCGTTGACCCGGAAGGCAGAGGGGAAAGCCGGCTCCGTCACCGTCGAGATCATCCCGGCCCCGCGCGGGCTCGGACTCGCGGCGTCGGAGACGACCCGGAGTATCCTCGAACTCGCCGGCGTGCAGGACGCGTGGACCAAGTCCCACGGCAACACCCGCACGACGGTGAACCTCGCGAAGGCGACGTACAACGCGCTGAAGAACGCCTCGCAGTCGCGGACCCCGCGCCGCGCGCGGCAGGTCCAGGCCGAGGCGGACGGGGAGGTGTCCGAATGATGCAGGCAGTCGTCCAGGTTCGCGGTGAGGTCGACATGAGCTCGGGCGTCCGCGACACGATGAAGATGCTCAACCTCCACGGGGTCAACCACTGCACGTTCGTCCCCGAGGAGGACACCTACCGCGGCATGATCACGAAGGTGAACGACTGGGTGGCTCACGGCGAGCCCTCGGTCGACGTGGTCGAGTCGCTGCTGCGCAAGCGCGTCGAGCCGCTCGAAGGTGACGCCGACGTCGACGAGGCGTGGCTCTCCGAGCACACCGATTACGACGACTTCGCCGCCTTGGCGGCGGCGCTCGCCGACGAGGAGACGACGCTGCGCGCGCAGGGGCTCTCGCCCGTGCTCCGCCTGCACCCCCCGCGCGGGGGCCACAAGGGCCTGAAGCACTCTGCCCCTGAGGGCGGACAGCTCGGCAAGCACTCGACCGACCAGATCGACGACCTTCTGGAGGCGATGCGATGACGTCGAAGAAGCGACGCCAGCGCGGCTCCCGCACGCACGGCGGCGGCACTCACAAGAACCGGCGCGGCGCCGGCAACCGTGGCGGCCGCGGCCGCGCCGGACGGGACAAACACGAGTTCCACAACTACGAACCACTCGGGAAACACGGCTTCACGCGACCCGAGGAGACGCAGGACACCGTCGTCGAGGTGCGTGTCCAGAAGCTCGACGAGGACGCGGCACTCCTCGCGAGCGAGGGCGTCGCCGAGGCCGACGGCGACGCGTACCACCTCGACGCGCGAGACGTCGCCGAGGACGGCCACGACGTCGACGTCGTGAAGGTGCTCGGCGGCGGACAGGTCCGAAACGAACTCCACATCGTCGCCGACGCCTTCACCAGTGGCGCCCGCGAACTCGTCGAGGAGGCCGGCGGCAGCGCAGAGCTCACCGAGCGCGCGCAGCAGGCCGCGGCCGAAGCCGAGGACGAAACCGAAAACGCTTCAGACGACGAGGCGAACGGAGAGTAACTCATGGGATGGAAGGAGGCCGCCGAACCGGTGCTGACGCGGATGCCCTCGGTCACCCGTCCGGAGGGGCACGTGCCCTTCCGCCGCAAGCTCGGGTGGACCGCGGGCATCCTCGTCCTGTATTTCTTCCTGACGAACGTCACCCTGTTCGGGCTGGCGACTGGCTCGGAGGACTTCTTCGGCCAGTTCCGCTCGATCCTCGCAGGGTCGCAGGGGTCGATCCTCCAGCTGGGGATCGGTCCCATCGTCACGGCGAGCATCGTGCTGCAACTGCTCGGCGGGGCCGACCTGCTCGGTCTCGACACGTCGGACCCCCGTGACCAGGTCCTCTACCAGGGGCTGCAGAAGCTTCTGGTCGTCGTGATGATCTGCCTGACGGGGCTCCCGATGGTGTTCGCGGGGAACTTCCTGCCCGCGGACCCCGCGGTCGTGCAGTCGCTCGGCGTCGGTTCCAACGGCGTGAAGGCGCTCCTCTTCGCGCAGATCGCCGTCGGTGGCATCCTCATCCTGTTCATGGACGAGGTCGTCTCGAAGTGGGGCGTCGGCTCCGGTGTCGGGCTGTTCATCATCGCCGGCGTCAGCCAGCAGCTCGTCGCCGGGCTGTTCAGCTGGGAGGCGCTCGGGCGGACCTCGGGCTTCTTCCCGACGTGGTTCGGCATCATCACCGGCTCGAACGAACTCCCCTCGCTGCTGACGGCGGAGGGCCTGCAGGCGCTGTTCCTCGGACAGGGACAGATCCTCGCGCTCATCACGACGCTGCTCATCTTCGGCATCGTCGTCTACGCCGAGTCGGTCCGCGTCGAGATTCCCCTCTCGCACGCCCGCGTGAAGGGTGCCCGCGGCCGGTTCCCGGTGAAGCTCATCTACGCGAGCGTCCTGCCGATGATCCTCGTTCGCGCGCTGCAGGCGAACATCCAGTTCCTCGGCCGGATCCTCAACTCGCAGCTCGCGTCGATGCCGGCGTGGCTCGGTCAGTACAACACGAACGGACAGGTCACCGGCGGCCTGTTCTACTTCCTCGCACCCATCCAGACCCGTGCGGACTGGATGTGGTTCCTCGGGCTCACGTCGAACGAGCCGTGGGAGATCATCGTCCGGATCCTCGTCGACCTGACGTTCATGATCATCGGTGGCGCCATCTTCGCCATCTTCTGGGTTGAGACGACGGGAATGGGTCCCGAAGCGACGGCCCGGCAGATCCAGAACTCCGGGATGCAGATTCCCGGTTTCCGGCGGAACCCACAGGTCATCGAGAAGGTCATGGAGCGGTACATCCCGCAGGTGACGGTCATCGGCGGGGCGCTCGTCGGCCTGCTGGCCGTGATGGCCAACATGCTCGGGACCATCGGGCAGGTCTCCGGAACCGGTCTGCTGCTGACGGTCTCCATCACGTACAAGCTGTACGAGGAGATCGCCGAGGAGCAGTTGATGGAGATGCACCCGATGATGCGCCAGATGTTCGGCGGAAACTGAACATCTGGAAAACATTCATTAACACACCTCGCGTTCGGGGTGTATGAGTTCTGAATCGGACGCCGAACCGGACGACGTGTCCCCGCACGTTCACCTGAAGATCAGCCCGGCAAAGAAGCGCAATCAGCTTAGCAGGATTTTTGATCGGTTTCTTAACTGGGTTTGGATTCTTGTGAGTTTGTTGCGCTGTGTATTCAGCACGCCCCGACAAACTATCAGCGGCTGAGGGTTTCAAGAAGGCCTCTGAACTCATCCTCGTCTCCCCCGAGTGCGACCTATTAAGCATTATTATGATGACAGTCGATTATGACTGAACAGCGCGTCCTCGTCATGGGTGACAACCACGGCGATGCTGACTCCCTGAGACGCGTCGTTGAGGAGACAGAGGGTGAGACCTTCGATTTCATCATCCATGTCGGTGACCTCACCAATGCGTCGTATACCGACGAACCAGACGCTGGGCGCACGCAGCTGGAGAGCATCGCTCCGCATTTCGAGTCACTCGCACAGCGCGGCACGCTAATCTACATTTGGGGTAACCGTGACGGGTACGGTGACAGCGTACCCCACGACGTACTTGATTCGGGCATCCTGCTTCACGAGGAAAGCAAGACCATCGACGGCCAGCGGTTCACGACTGATCCCAGTGATGTAACGTCCGAAACCATCCTCATCACTCACGGGCTCTACCCACAATTCATCGATCACTTTGAGGGGAGAGCGTACTTTTCGGGACACGTCCACGTCGGGCGGTATCGAGGACGGGTACTCAACTCAGCCTTCTTATATCGCGATGGACTCCACGGGTCTAACCCTCTAACTGGTGGCTATTTCGTCGTCACAGTGAAAGACGAGCCGCCGTTCGACGTGGGTTTCAGGAATCTTGACGGCCTCAAGCGAGTCGTCTGTCTCGACCATATCGAGCGCGGGGTTCTCTTCCAGCCACACTACCAGACGTGTATGTTCTGTTATTACGAGGGCAAACTTGAGGGAGAAATGCTCGCTACCGGTTTCTACGGCTGCACACAGAAGACTGGGCGCGAAGCGGTCAGCGACGAGGAACTCATCGAGTACGCTATGTCGCTATTCAATAATCCGCCAGATGGATTCGAAGAATCGTTTACTGCGTATCTACAGACTGCAGCCGATCATTCGCGTTCTCGAATTGAGCGGAACGACGATGGCCGACTCACACTCCGGTGACTGGGCTAAGCAGTAGTTGGTAGCGCGGCTTCATTATTCAGTTTTGTGAGTGGAAGAAACAGGACCGTTGAGCGGCATTTCAGAAAAGTATTACAAAAGCTAAAGTAATACTGTATGCTACTCATTACGTATGAACGACGCAGAAGACGGAACCACCGTCACCGTTACGAGCAAAGGGCAGGCAACGATTCCCAAAGAGTTCCGTGACAAGCTCCACATCGACACGCCGGGGAGAGTCCGATTTGTTGAGAACGAAGATGGAGAAATCGTGATACGGCCAGTAAAACGCCCGTCTGAGATTCGAGGGGCCCTCGCCACGTCCGAGACGGGGGGAGAGGAACAGACGGCCACTGAGATGCTCAGAGAGGAGCGAGAGCGAGATAAGAAGAATCTGGATAAAAAACACAGGCTGTCGGAAAACGGCAAATGAAGGTTGTATTCGATGCCGAGCCGCTCATCGCTTTTGCGTTCGATGAGCCCGGAGCAGGGGATGTTGAAGACTTCCTCGACGACGTGTATGACGGTGAAATCAACGGGTACGTCACGACCATCAATCTTGCAGAATTTCGGTACATAGCGGCCCGTTTAAGTTCGCCAGAGCGGGCGGATGCCCATATCAAGGACCTCAAGGAGATGGGTGTAACCGAATACAAGATTGACGACCTGTGGGAACTCGCATCGGACTTGAAAGCAACGTACAGTCCGTCACTCGGGGATGCGTACGCCGTCGCCGCCGTCAAGGAGGAAGACAACAACGGGAACGACGTGACACTCCTCGTCGGCGCTGACGATGACTATGATGACTTCGAAAATGAGGAGGGGTTCAAGCACTTGATTGAACGGTTCCGAGACGAGCCCGCTTGACACGAGTGTGAGTGAGATCTACATCGTGCGATCTCCAGTCAAAAAAAGAGGGGCTGCGTTGTTACCGAAGGTACGCGACGAGCGCGGCTCCTGCAACGATGATACCAGCACCGAGCGCGATGCCCGCTCCGATGCCGATTCCGCCAGCAGCGGTCGTTGCGAGAGGCGCATTGAACGCGACCTCCGGGGCGATGCTTACCGTTCCGACTTCGATCGGACTCATTCTCTCTTGATCTCCTTGTAGTGGTCACAGTACGGGCACGTCAGCCCGTGTTCTTGCGCACTGTACTCGAACCCGCATGATTCACACGCGATTAGATGCGGAGAGTACGTCTTCTCGTACTCTGCTCGCAGAGCAGTAGTGATCACGCCGTTCCGAGCAACCAGAATCACTCCTGCTGGGTCGTGGAGTCGAGTCCAACCACTCTGGCCCTTGACCTCTACGTCCGATGCTTGTACCCACATCTCGACTGCCGATAGTGGGAAAGCACTGCTCCGCATCGTACACCGCAGTTCCCCGTGTTCAGACGGTTGAGGAGCGGCTTCGGTGTTCGGTTGTCGTCGTTTCTTACGGGCCTTTGGGGGAGTCACCCTTCTAGCGCGCAGTGATCTCGGCTGAGATCGGACTGCCGCCAGTAGGGTTCGTCATGACCCCGTTCCATACATTCTGCTCGGGGTAAATATAACTTTCTCTATTAGTAAATCTATGATTTAGTCAGCAAGGTTTAGATATATAAATCTTTCTCAAAAAGATAAACGCATAATTTAATCTACGCTCGTGCTAACCTCAGAGCATGATTGATACTAGAATGCGGCTGAGTGCCGTCCGAGATGCGGGTAGTGCTGTTATTGAGCTATTAGATGTCGGATTTAAACCTGCAACTCCCGGGTTTGATCCAGATAACGCTCAATTGGAAGAGGATCCAGAATATGGTAAGTGTTTGAGAATGTTAGAGGACGCACTCAAACAATTTGGACCCACCGAAACCTATGAAGTCCGCGACTATCCTTTACGACATCTTGAATCTACTAGAGTGTTTAACGGCAATAAATATAGTGCGATTGAAATATCGTACAAGAGCAACGGAACCGGTCAAATCAAAGTTATTGTCCAAACTCCCGAATATTTCATCACTCCTATTGATGATATGAACTATGAACTATCCAGACTTGAAGTTGGTCGAAGAACAGCACATGGAGAACTCGCTATATTAGTAACTGAACTTGGTTCCTGTGCCGAGGCACTTGATTACTGGGTCACAGACGAATTAGATGAAGCTCCGTTCAAGTCAAATACTTGGCGTACTGCTCGCGGTGTTACTCCACAAGCGATCAGCAATAATGTGAATTCTGCGAGAGATAAGCTGCAAGATGATTGAGGTAGAATTGAATTTTGACTACTTCCGTCTGACATATAAACTAAATTGATTCACTGCAAGCCTGATACTGACTGTTCAAGAAAGGCTGGCTGGTGAGGACGAATCCCCCAACTTCGGGAGCAGCCTGATTGGAATACTTTGGGGCAATATTTGCTGTAGTGTTGTAGAGATGTTGTCACCCCACGAGTGATGCGCCAGATGTTCGGCGGCGGTAACTGAACTGCGACGCCCGCCGTCTCCTCGCGGTCTTCTTTCGAGCGCTCCCGAACGGAGCGAGAGTATTTAGTCACGAGTCCACATTCTCCGCCGGATGGTGCTGGAGTTCCCCGACCGCGACGCCGTCGCCTCGCTTGTCGACGCACAGCCGCTGCCGTCGTTCGTCCGTGTCCGCTCCGCTCCCGCGACGACGACGCTCCCGGAGCCGACCGTCCGCGCTCGCGAGGAACTCGCTCGACTCCCCTTCGACTCGCTCTCGCCCGGTGCTCGCGTCGCCGTCGGCGTCGGGAGTCGCGGCATCCACCGCGTCGACGAGTACGTCGCGAGCGTCGTCGCCGAACTCGACGAGCGCGGCTTCGACCCGGTCGTCGTCCCGGCGATGGGGAGCCACGGTGGGGCGACCGCCGAGGGCCAGCGCGAGACGCTCGCGTCGCTCGGCGTCACCGAGGCGAGCGTCGGCGCACCCATCGACGCGCGGATGGACGCCGAACGGGTCGCAACGGTCCGCGTCGGCGACACCACCTACCCGGTGTTCGTCGCGTCCGCCGCAGTGGCGGCCGACGGCGTCGTCGTCGTCAACCGGGTGAAGCCACACACGAACTTCTCTGGTCGGGTCGAGAGCGGCCTCTGTAAGATGCTCGTCGCGGGCCTCGGCAAGCAGCGGGGGGCGAGTTCGTTCCACGCGGCGGCACTCTCCGAGGGGTACGTCCCGGCGCTGGAGGCGGCGTTCGCCGCGATCGCCGAGGCGGTACCGCTCGTCGGTGGCCTCGCCCTCGTCGAGAACGCCGCCGAGGAGACGGCCCACGTCGAGGGGATCCCCGGGTCGGAGATTCTCGACCGCGAGCCGGCCCTGCTCGAACGCGCGTACGAGGAGATGGCGACGCTCCCCGTCGAGGAGGTGGACCTGCTCGTCGTCGACGAACTCGGCAAGGACGTCTCGGGGGCCGGGATGGACACCAACGTCGTCGGCCGCTACCGGGTGTTGAACGCACCGGACCCCGAGACACCTGAGATACAGCTCGTCTACGCCCGCGGACTCACCGAACGGACCGAGGGGAACGGCAACGGCATCGGTCTCGCCGACCTCACCCGACGGGCGGTCCTCGACCAGCTCGACACGGCGAAGACGTACGCGAACGCGTTGACGAGTGGGTCGCTCGCGAAGGCACGGATTCCCGTCGTCGCTCCCGACGACGAACTCGCGCTCCGAATCGCGCTGTCGGCGCTAGGGAGCCCCGCCCCCGACGACGTCCGCGTCGTCTGGATACGCAACACGCAGGACCTCGGCGAACTGTACGTCTCGACGGGTGTCGTCGGCGACCTGCCCGAGACGGCCACCGTCGTCGAGGAGGTCGAACTCGGGTTCGACGACGGTACCGCCCGGTTCGAGCCACGGTGACCGCGTCGCCCCGTCTCGAGGCCGCGTTGGTCCGGCCGCGCCTCCGACTCACGGACTCGGTGTCGAGTCGACGCCGACCGATTTCCGCTACGACTAGCTTTTCACTCTCCTCGGGGGTAGGGCGTGGCATGGATTTGCACATCGAGGGGAACGCGGCGCTCGTGACTGCGTCGTCGAGCGGCCTCGGGAAGGCCTCGGCGAAGGCACTGGCCCGAGAGGGCGCGAACGTCGTCGTCAACGGACGAGACGCGGACCGCCTGGCCGAGGCGGCGGCCGAGATTCGGGACGTGGCGAGCGGTGAGGTGGTCGCCGAGGCCGGAGACATCACCGACCCGGCGGACGTCTCGGCGCTGGTCGAGAAGACCGTCGACCGGTTCGGCGGAGTAGACCACCTCGTGACGAGCGCCGGCGGACCGCCGTCGGGGGCGTTCCTCGACACCGACGACGAGGACTGGTACGACGCGTACGACCTCCTGGTGATGAGCGTCGTCCGCCTGGCGCGGGAGGCCGCCCCGCATCTGCGCGAGGGGGCTGGCGGCACCATCGTCACCATCACTTCCCGGAGTGTCAAGGAGGCCATCGACAGCCTCGTGCTCTCGAACTCGGTTCGCATGAGCGTCGTCGGTCTGGAGAAGACGCTCTCGAAGGAGTTCGCCCCCGAGGTGCGGGCGAACGCGGTCCTGCCCGGCGCACACGAGACGGCGCGCATCCGCGAACTCGTCGAACAGGCGGTCGACCGTGGCGAGTACGACTCGTACGAGGAGGGAGTCACGAACTGGGCGGACAACCCGCTCGGCCGCGTCGGCGACCCGATGGAACTGGGCGACACCGTCGCGTTCCTCTCCTCGCCGCGGTCCGGATTCATCACCGGTGCCGCCGTCCCGGTCGACGGCGGGAGTTCGCAGTCGAACCTGTGACCCCGTCGCGTTCGACACGGCCGGGTCGTCCCTCGCGGTGAACCGGGCGCGAGGTAGCGACGCGCCGTGCTGGCTGGGACCGACCGGGCCTAAGTCTGCTTCCGCCCGACGAGCACGAGGTTGACGACGAGGACGACGCCCACCGCGAGTCCGATTCGGATCCAGTCGGCCGCCGTGGGGACGACCACGCCGAACAGCCCCGACAGCGGCGTGTAGAGGACGAGTCCGTGCAACGCGAGCGACGCGGCGACGGCCGCGAGGAGCCAGGGGTTCGACAGGGGCGACTGGCCGAAGCGGCGACGGATGACCTGCACGAGGCCCATCTCCGAGAGGACGAAGAAGGTGAAGAGTACCGTCTGTGCACGGGCGAGCGACCCGAAGGTCGACAGCGACTCGAAGAAGAGCGTGACTCCCACGGCCGCGAGGGTCAGGCCGATGGCGAGAATCGAGACGGCGACCCCCCGGTCGATGACGCCGTCGTCCTCGTCGCGGGGGTCGCGTTCGAGTACGTCGTCGGCGGTGGGGTCGACGCCGAGTGCGAGCGCCGGCGGGCCGTCGGTGACCAGGTTGATCCACAGGAGCATGACGGGCGTGAGGATGAGCGCCTCCGCCTGGGCGGCGAACAGTCGCGGGAAGAGGACGCTTCCGACGAGGACGCCGACGAAGACGGTGAACACCTCGCCCGCGTTCGCCGAGAGGAGGAACGTGACGAACGATCGGATGTTGTCGAAGATACCCCGACCCTCGGCGACGGCGTCGCGGATGGTGGCGAAGTTGTCGTCGCGCAGCACCATGTCGGAGGCGTCCCGCGTCACGTCCGTCCCGCGCGTCCCCATGGCGATACCGACGTCAGCCGTGCGGACGCCGGGAGCGTCGTTGACGCCGTCACCCGTCATCGCGACCGTGTGACCGTTCGCCCGCAGGGCGCGGAGGACGCGGACCTTCTGCTCGGGGGTGGCCCGGGCGAACACCTCGACCTCCTCGACCCGTTCGCGCAGTTCCTCGTCCGTGCAGTCGGCGATTTCGCTGCCCGTCATCGCTCCGGTCGGGTCGAAGCCGACCTGTTCGCCGACGGCTTTCGCCGTCTCCACGTTGTCACCGGTCACCATGACGACGCGGATGCCCGCCTTCCGGCAGTCGGCGACGGCGTCCGGCACCTCCGAGCGTGGCGGGTCGATCATCCCCTGCAACCCGAGGAACGTCAGCCCCGTCTCCAGCGTCTCCTCGTCCGCGTCGGGGTCGACACCCTCGCGGCGGGCGAAGCCGAGGACGCGCAGGGCGTCGCCGGCGAACTCGTCGACCGACTCGAGGAACCCCCGTCGACGGTCGTCGGTCAACTCCCGGACCTCGCCGTCGACCAGCACGGTGTCGCACCGGTCGAGGACCACTTCCGGTGCCCCCTTCGTGTAGGCCGTGTGGCTGTCTTCCTCCCGGACGACGACGGTCATCCGCTGGCGCTCCGAGGAGAACGGCACCTCGGCCACCCGATCGGCGTCCACGTCGACGCCCGCCTTGCGTGCCGAAACGAGCAGAGCCACCTCCGTGGGGTCGCCGAGGTACTCGTCGTCGTCGCTCTCGGTCGCGCGCTCGGCGTCGTTACAGACCGCCCCACACCGCAGGACGGCTTCGAGGTCCGGAGACGACGGAGATTCACCGTCGGCAGTCGAGGTGGCCTCGCCGTCGAGGCGGAACTCGCCCTCGGGGTCGAGCCCCGACCCGGTCACCTCGTACGTCTCGCCGCCCGTCGCGACGCGGGTGACGGTCATCTGGTTCTCGGTCAGGGTGCCGGTCTTGTCGGTGAGGATGACGTCGACGGAGCCGAGACTCTCCACGACGGGGAGGCGCCGGACGAGGGCGTTGCGGTCGACCATCCGGCGCGCCCCGAGCGCGAGCGTCAGCGTCACCACCGCGGGGAGCCCCTCGGGGACGGCCGCCACCGCCAGCGTGATGGCCGTCAGGACGACGGCGACGACGTTCGCCTCCGTGAGGAGGAGCTGGACGGCGACGACGAGGAGGATGAGCGCGCCGACGCCGAGACCGATGCGCCGGCCGAGCGCGTCCACCTCTGACTGGAAGGGCGTCTCGTTGTCCGGGGCGGCCTGCAACTGCGTCGCGATGCCGCCCACCTGCGTCTCCATCCCCGTCTCGACGACGACGGCCACGCCGCGGCCGGCGACCACCGAGGTGTTCATGTAGACCATCGTCTCGCGCTCGGCCAGCGGGGCCTCTTCCTCCACTGGCTCCGTCGTCTTCGAGACGCTCGCGCTCTCGCCCGTCAGCGCCGCCTCGCTCGTCGCGAGCGCCTGCGCCTCCACGAGACGGGCGTCCGCGGGGACGGCGTCGCCCGCCTCCAGGACGACGACGTCGCCCGGGACGACGGTGGTGGCGTCGACGACCTGCCGTCGTCCGTCACGCACGACAGTCGCCTCCGGCGACGACATCTCGCGGAGCCGTTCCAGCGACTTCTCGGCGCGGTAGTCCTGGACGAAGCCGAACACGCCGTTGCCGAGCAGGATGAGGAGGATGAGCCCCGCGTCGACGTAGTTCGGCTCCTGGCCCGGGAGCACCCCCGTCGCGAGCGACAGCACCGCCGCGACGATCAGGAGGTAGATGAGCGCGTCCTGGAACTGCGCGACGAACAGCGCGAGCGGTGACACCGACTCGTCGTCGTGGAGTTCGTTCGGGCCGTACTCGTCGAGTCGGCTGGCCGCCTCCTCGGCTGAGAGGCCAGACTCGCCCGTCTGGAGTGTCTCGAAGACGGCGTCGACGGACTGCGCGTGCCACGCCTCGTCCGCCGCCGCTTCGTCGGTGACCGCGGGGTGGCGCTGTGCCTCGCTCATCCGTGTCGCGAGCGGGGCTTCTCACCGGGTCGTGGCGATTCGAGCGCGGCAGGGAGCGTCGTGGCGAACATAATCGTGGACGTCGGTACCCACTCGGCCGGGCGGTTTAGCTACTGCGCCGACCGGGTGGGTCACCGGTCACCCGCGGTGACCGACTCCCGCGTCACCGTGGCCGCCGTCGGCGTCTCCAACGTCGTGGTCGTCGGCGGCGGTGTCGCGGTGGCCCCCCGCGTCGCCGGCCTCGTGGTCGCGACGGTGGAAGTTCTCGAGTAGGCCGTCGCCGAGCGCGACGACGACGAGCGCGCCGAGGAGGTCGAACACCAGGTCGAGCGCGGTGTCGACCCGGCCGTACGAGACGAGGACGGGGTCGAGACCGACGCGTCGAGAGAGCCAGTGGCTCGCGTACTCGACCACCTCCCAGAGCGCCCCGCCGCCGACGACACCGGCGATTACGCGCGGACGGGGGTCGAGGCCAGTACGCCGTGCGACGGCGTGTGTGACGCCGCCGAGCAGGGTCGCCGAGTGGACGTGCGTCAGGTGGTCCCACCACCAGACGTCGTCGTAGGGGCCGAGCATGCCGACGGCGTGAGTGAGCATCGCCGCCTCGGTGTAGACGCGCTGCCACGGGCGGAACCGCACCGGGTAGCGCCGCTCGACCACGTCGGGGAGGTAGCTGCCGACGAGGGCGAGGGCGGCGTTGACGACCGCCCCGGGGTCGCGACGGCGGACGCCGACGACGAGGACGCCGACGATACCGACGCGGATGGCTCGCTCCGCCGTCCGCACGGCCCCCCTCGAGACGTCACTCGACACAGTGGTTCACCGTCCGATGTGAATCCGACGAGCAAAAGCGTTCTGTCCGACCGGACCGGTAAGTTATTCGACCGTGGCGTGAGGAGACGCCCACGTGACGGACACTGACCGCACGGCCATCCTCGGCGGCACGTTCACGCCCATCCACAACGGCCACCGTGCGCTCTTACACGCGGCGTTCCAGACCGCGAGCCACGACGGCCCCGGCGACGGCCACGTCGTCGTCGGCCTCACGTCCTCCGACCTCGCCACCCGGACCCGGAGCGACGCCGAACAGGGGAGCCTCTTCGGTTCCTACGAGGAGCGTCGCGCGGCGCTCGACGACGAACTCGACCGGCTGAGCCGGGCGTACACCGCCTCGTACGAGATTACGAAACTGACCGACACGCGTGGACCGGCGGCGACGGACGAGGGGGTCGACGCGCTCATCGCCTCCCCCGAATCGAAGGCCCAGCGGCGCGCGCACGAGATCAACCGACAGCGGACCGAGGGGGGGTTGCGCCCGCTCGAAATACACACCGCCCCGTTCGTCGTCGCCGAGGACGGCAGGCGCATCAGCAGCACGCGCATCCGACGTGGCGAGATAGACGTCCACGGACGCGTCCTCGACGAGGAGTAGGCGGCTACCGCCCGAGACTCACGTAGACGGTCCGGTACGCCGTCTCGCTCGACGGCACGGGCGGAGCGTCGCCGCGGTACAGGTAGTACACGACCCGACCACCGGTGGCCGAGACGCCGTGCCGTGCCTCCCAGCGCTTGCCGTCGGCGAGGCTGAACGCGACCCGGTTGACCTCCTGTCGGGCCGTGACGTCTCCCGCGCCGTCGAGACGCTGTCGCTGTGCGACGACCGTGTAGGAGACACGCTCGCCTTCGCGGTTCGTCACCGAGAGTACGAGCGTCCCCCCGTCGTCCAGGACGTCAGCGTACGACCGGCCGAGGCGGTCACCGTCGGGTGTCTCGGCGAGGACGGCGAACTCGGTGTACGGGTCGGCGCTCGCGGGGTTGGTGAAGGCGTAGCCGACCGAGACGGCCGCCACGAGGACGCTCCCGAGGACGAGGAGGTTCAGTGCGACCCTCAGGGGTGGCTCCGACCACAGTTCACGGACCAGGCTCTCGACCCGGTCCACCGGAAGCGCGAACCGGTCCCCCGGTGGAAGCTGGAGCCGACGCCACATCGCGGCGACGCTCGTTCCGAGGACGAGGACACCCGTCCCGACGGCGAGGGAGGTGGTGGTGACTCCCCACGGACTCTGCGCGAGGACGAGACCGACCAGCGGGACGACTGCGAGGCTCGCACCGACCGACAGCAACACGCGGTCGAGGCCGTCGAGCCGGGTGCGGCGGTCGTCCGATGCCACCCGACCCGGTACGTCCACTCCGGGGAACAGCGCCGAGACGACGACGTAGCCCGGGACGAACAGGACGAACGGCCAGACGACGACACTCCGGAGTGGGGTGTCGCGAACGACCGGGAGCAGGATGCTCCCGAGGACGACGAGCGTGAACAGGCCGACGGCTCCGAGGTCGGTCGGCACGCGTGCGACGGTGTCGGCCCAGGCACTCGTTCGGTGGTCGGTCTGCGTGGCCATCTGTCAGTCGTACGGGAGTCGGATGCAAAAGTAGGACCTGCCTTCTCCCCCTGGGAGTGGCTTAACGGCACTGTCGACTGGGCAGGTCGCGTCACCGAGACGGCCGTCTCCGAGTCGTCGAGGCTGCCGTCGCCGAGTCGGTCCTCGCGCCGTCGCCTCGTCGTCCATCAGGAGAGCAACGACGCCGAGGTGTCGATCGCGGACGACGCGTCCTCCTCGGTGGGGGGCGTCGGGCTGAACGCGGCTCGCTCGTACCGCGTCGTCACGTCGGACAGTCGCGCTCGCTCCGAGCCGGCCAGCGAACGGTCGGCGTCGGCCGCCCGGAGGAACTGACGGTGGGTTCCGCGCTTCGGCACGCCGCGCGCGTGGACGAACCACAGACGGGCGGCAAGATAGCTGTACTCGACGGCGTCGACTGGGTCGCCGGCCGCGAGGCGAGCGCGAGCCACGTCGAGGAGCACGGCCGGCAGTTTCGCGACGGCGATGCTCCCGGCATCCGCGTCGGCGTCCGTCGGCGCTGCGCTCGTGCCGTCGCCGTCGTCGGGTGCTCCACCAGTCGCGTCCGCGTCGACGCGGCGTCGGTACGCGAGGACGCCGGCGACGACGAGGGCGACGACGACCCCACCGAACCACAGGGGAGCCGAGAGGACTGTCCCGAGCAGGCGCGCGAACACGCCGTCACCGAGCGCCTCCGCGTCGATGCCCAGCAGGCCGGCGAACGAGGACTGGAGGCCGGCTGGTTCGTCCGCCGTGGCACCCGACCGACGGACCGGTAGCGCCACGCTGTCCGTCTCACGGGTCGGTTCGAGGTTCGTCCCGTCGCCGTCGAACGCGGCTTCGACCCTCAACTCACCGCCAGTCCCCAGGTCGGGCGGTACCCACAGGACCGTCTCGAACTCACCGTCGGAGTCGGTTACGACGGTACCGACGACGCGCCCGTCGAATCTGAGGTCGACGGGCTGGCGGGCGACGACGTCGCCGTCTGTCGTCGTGTGAGTCCCGGAGACCGCCACCGACTCGAGTGCCTCCGCGTCCGCGTCGACGTCGAGGACCGTCCCGGTCGACTCCACGACGACCGGCACGTCGGCGGACGTCGGCGCGAGTGCGCGCCCCGCCTCGGCGAGTCCGACGCGGACCGTCCGGTCGCCGGCGGGGACGGCCGCGGGGAGGAGTCCGGTGAACGCCACGATACCGGTCTCGTTCGTCTCCGTCGCGTTGAGCCGCGTCCCACCCATCCACAGCGTCACCTCCGTCCCGTCGACGGGGACGTCTCCGACGGTCACCCGCCCGACGACGCGGTACGCCGCCCCGAACGCGGTACGCGTGGGAGCGGTGTCGACTGTCACCGTCGGTGTCGACTGTTCGACCGTCGCCGTCATCGTCGTGTTCGACCCGAGGTACACCGAGTCGTTCCGGGGGACGAAGGCGACGTCGAGCGTCTGGCGGCCGACCGGGACCGCCGTCGGCCGGTACACGAACTCGAACGCGCCGTCGTCGGCTACCCGCGTCGTGTACGCCCGCGCGCCGACGGTGAACGTCGCCGGGCCGAACGGCTCCGGCGTCCCGTCCGGCGACGTCACCCGACCACTGACGACGATGGGGTCCTCGAACGATCCGGCCGCCTCCGCCTCCTCCAGCGTCAACGTCGTCGCGAAGAACTCGACGGATCGGATCTGCGCCTGCTGGTTCTCGATTTCGTCCGCGAGCGCCTCCACCTGCGAGAGCTCCGCAGTGAAGTTCAGTCCAGTGTCGCTCTGGATGGTGGTGTAATCCTCGACGAGACGGTCACGGCTGGCGACGGAGCGGTCCGCGACGGCGTTGAGGTCACGGGCGAGCTCGCGCGCTCGCTCCTCGTCGCCAGCCCGCTTCGCCGCCTGGTAGGCCTCGCGCTTCTGTCGGTACTCGGCGACCGAGTCGACGAACTCGCGCTGTGTCCGTCCCGCTTCTTCGAATCGGCTCTCGCGCTCGCCGCGGCGCTCCCGGGAGACGGAGACGTACCGGTCGAGGATGCTGTCGTACTCCGGGCCGACGAGCTGCCGGGCACGGTCGTACTCTCCCCGGTCGAGTCGGACGATACTGTCGCCGAGTCGGGTCGCGAGGAGCCGGCTCAGGTGCGACTCCAGGTCCGTCACGTTCCCCTCCTCGCGCACCTCTGACGGGTTACGGTGGCGCACGCCGGCGGCCGCGGTGGTCTCGTTCCCCTCCGACGGCACGGGCGTCGACACCTGTGGTACGGGAACGGGTCCGAGTCGGTCGGCGACGCCCGTCGCGGTCGCCGCCGGGACGGACGCCACACACACTAGGAGGACGACGAGAAACACGGCCCCCCGACCGGTCACCGCCCGCAAGCGTCCGACCAGTAGAGGGGAGGGTCCGAACATGGCGACGTAGAGACACCCGTGGGGCAAAGTTACGACTCCCATACCGGTCCGGAGTCGCTTCCGAAAGCGGCTCTCCGCCTCCCACCGCCCGACTGTGTCACGGGGCCGTGTCGTCTCGTCCCGCTGGCCCGTCCACGCCCGGCGGGACGGACTCGCTCGAACCACCACCGCCGGGCCGGGTCTGGACCTCTCGCGCCCGGCGCGTGCTCGGGGAGAATCCGGGTGTTCTCAGTGGTACCGTTCGGCACGGCGGACGTTCCACGGCCGCCAGCCGTGAGTGAGGGGCGTGTCACTCGGTCCTTGCAACCGGAGCGACCACTACACGACCTCTCGGTTTAGGAACGCGTTATGCTCGGGTCACCAGCGGTCCGAGAGCGGTTGGTCTCTTCGACGTTCGTTCAGGTTCGAACGAAGGTCAATGAATATTTGATAATTATGAGTGGAAAAAGTATATGTAATAAATACTGCGTTAAGACAAACGCAATGGCACGCGAACACGGCAAGCAGCGCACTCCAGAGAGAAGCGTGGACGATGTGACTCCGTTCCATCAGTCTGTTCTGCTCGTGCTGGGGTCTAGCCGTCGCTCGAGCGACGGTTGCCGTGTTTCCGACCGGCCGGGTCGGACCCGACGACGCGTCAGGTCCGACTCCGACGCCGGTACAGGGGACATGAGTCCTCTGCGACACGACTGACACCCACACTACAGGCTTGGAACATGACAGACCACAACACGGCAAACCACAGCTACAACACTCCGGCGAGAGGAACGCTCGACTGGGACACGCTCCTGAACGACAACTTCGCGCGACTCGAACGGGACGTCCCGGTGTACGACACGGAGACGAACCGCGACAGCTACGCACCGTACGACGGTTCGGTGTTCGTCGCCACCGACACCGGCCGGCGATACGTCGGTGACGGGACGGCGTGGAGCGAACTCCCCTACCCGAGCAGCGACACGTCTTCGGGGTCGACCGACGACTCCGGGTCGACGTCGTCCGACGCGAACGTCACCGTCTCGAAGGCCAACGGGACTATCGAGGCCGCTCGCGACGGGACGACGTTCTCATCGTCGAGCGACGCCGACGTGGTGTTCGACGACCTCGTCAACGCACTTCAGGACGGTGACACGGTCTCGATCGGTCAGGGCGTCTACACCATCAGCGACATGAAGATTATCGGTGGAGTCACCGGCCTCACCTGGCACAGCGAGGGGACCGTCGTCCTCAATGACGGTGGCAATCGGGTCCCTGGGATGTTCCGTTTCTCGAACTGCTCGAACCTCCTCGTCGACGGTGGGACGTACGACTACGACTACACCAACAACTACGACGACGGCAGCCCCGGGACGCAGTTCGTCCTGAGCCTCTGGAACCCCGTGGGCGTCGAGATCAGGAACACGACCCTGTTGAACGCACAGGACGGCTTCATCGGCGGGGCCGCCCAAGACATCGTCATCCACCACAACACGATGGACACGAGCGGCGAGCGCGGGATGTATCTCGCGAACGACACCGCCAACGTCGAAATCCACAACAACGACATCACCAACGTCGCGAGCGGTGTCCTCCGTGGCGAGGACGGCTCGAGCGGCTGGTACTCTCACGACAACTACTTCACCACGATGGAGACGTCGGAACGCGGCGTCGGTCCGGTCTACCTCTTCGGGACCGGTCCCCACGACCTGACGTTCGAGCGCGACGTCTGTGTGATGGAGGGCTACGGGTACGCGGGCTACTTCCGCGGCACGTTCGACGGCGTCGGCCCGAACAACATCACCGTCACCGACTGTGAGTTCCGCGGGAAGACCGGGAGCGACCTCAAGTTCCTCGAGTTCACTGACAACCCCGACATGAACAGCATGGACATCTCCAACAATACGCTCGACAACGTCGAGAACACCATCGACGTGAAGTGACCTGGTGACCCGCTGAGACCAGGGGCCCCGCACACGGGAACCGCCACTGGTCCGTTCCCACTTTCTCTGAGTCCACGCGAGCAGCGTGCCCGCGCTGGCGCGACGCGGCAGTAATACGACTGCTAGACCCCGGTAGCGGCTGTATACTTAATCACCGACCTCGCCTCCTCCCCTCATGCATCGCCCCAACGTCCTCTTTCTCATCTGGGACGCGTGTCGGTACGACGCCGCGGTCTCTCACGCTTCGAACCTCCGACGACTCGGTGAGTCGAACCTCTGGTTCGAGAACGCCATCGCACCGTCGACGTGGTCGCTCCCGTCTCACGCCGCCCTCTTCTCCGGTCGGTATCCGAGCGAACTCGGGGTCCTGCGTGCGGGTGAGCGGGTCGATGCGCCACCGCTCGTGTCCGACCTGTCCGCGCGTGGCTACCGGACCCACGGCGTCTCTGGCAACTCCTTCTTCTCGCCGAGCCACGGCTTCGACGCCCCGTTCGACGAGTTCACGTACACGACGCTGTTGCGCTACGCCGAGGGGATGGACGTCTCGGAGCTGTACGACCTGTTCGCCGCGCGCGACCCCGGCGTCACGGGACTGCTCGGTGTCGGCGCGTCCGCCGCCCGCCGTCTCGTCGCGCACGACTACCCGATACAGAGTGCGGTGAACCTCGCGACGGCCAGCATCCAGGTCCTCTCGTCCGGCCCGTTCCCCCAGCTCAACGCCGTCCCACACCCAGTGTTCAACGACTACACGCTGTTCTCGTACACGCCGGAGAAGAACACCAGACTCGTGAAGTCGGCCATCGAGCGCCGCGACGACGACCGGCCGTTCTTCGTCGTCGCGAACTACATGGACACCCACCGGCCGTACCTCCCTCCCGAGCGGTACCAGCGTGAGTTCCTCGGACGGACGCTCTCGTACCGCGAGAGCGAGTCGCTGAACAAGGACCTGGCCGACTTCTGGGAGCATCAGACCCGCCTGGCGGCTGGGGACGTCGCAGACGACGAACTGGCCGACCTCCGCGGCTTGTACGCCGGCGAGGTCCGCTCCGTCGACGACCACCTCGGTGAACTCCTCTCGCACCTAGAGCGCTGTGGCGAACTCGACGACACGCTCGTCGTCGTCACCGCCGACCACGGTGAGAACCTCGGCGAACTCGACGAGATGGGACGCGTCAGGATGGGACACGAAGCCTCCGTGAGCGAACACCTCCTCCGCGTGCCACTCGTCGTCGCCCACCCCGCACTCGACGCCCGCCGGGTGACCGAGTACGTGAACATCAAGGACCTCTACGGGCTGTTGACCCGGGACCTCGAGCCGTTCCTCGCGAGCGGTGGGGCCGAACTCGGTTCGCTCGTCCCCGACGACGGTATCGTCGTCGTCGAACATCCGGCGAAGGGCCCGCTCGACTTCCGCTCGCGCTATCCGGGCGTTCCCGAAGACGTCGCCACCCGGGTGCAGTCGGAGAACGCGGCCGCCGGCTACCTCGACGGTTGGAAGGTCGTCCTCACAGATGACGACTCGTGGGCCTGGCTCGACGGAGAGACCCGGCCGGTTTCGGACGCCCCCGAGCGACTGGTGGACGCGTGTGCCCGTCACCTCTCCTCGCTCGGTCGCGAGGACGACGACGAACTCAGCGACGACGCGATTCGACATCTCGAAGACCTCGGCTACCTCTGAGGCCTGAGGCGGACCCGTCTCCCCCTAACCAGTCCGAAACCGACCTGTTCTCCGTCTCACTGTCCACGTTCGACATCTTCGACGTGCCCCTCGACCCGCTCTACGAGAGTCGCGCCCGCGCCCGCGTCGCCGCGCCGCGCGCTGCGGCGTACGCCACGTCGGCGTACTGCCGGACGGTCGGAAGGTGTGACCGGCGCAGGTAGTACAGCCCCTTCCGGAAGTTCCCCTCCGAGAGGAACGCCCGAGCGACGATGAACAGGTGTCTACCGGTGACGTCGTGTCCCTCGGCCTCGAGTGCGGCGACGTCCTCGCCGAACGTGTCGAGGTAGTGGCGGATCGACCGCTCGATGGTCTCGGCGGCCGGCGGTGCGGACTCTTCCTTCCGGACGAGGACGGCGTCGACGTAGGCGAGCTTTCCCTCGCGCAGCAGTCGGTTGCGGAACTCCCAGTCCTGCTGACGCTGGAAGGACTCGTCGAACCCACCCATCCGCTGGACGACGTCGCGCCTGACGAGGAGCGTCGACGACCCGCCCGTCGAGAAGCCACGCAGCAACAGCGACTCCGTCACGAGTTCCTCGCCGCCCTCCATCCCCTCCCGCTCGACCGAGGGGAGGATCGCGTCGACGAGGACGCGGAGTCGGCTGTCGGGGCCGCTTCGCTGGCGGTCGTAGCCGCAGTAGGCGGCGACCCAGTCGTCCGACCGCGACTCCAGACAGGCAACCTGTCGTTCGAGCTTCCGTGGCTCCCACAGGTCGTCCGAGTCGAGCAGGGCGACGTACGTCCCGCGCGCCGCCTCGATACCCGTGTTCCTGGCAGCGCTCCCCCCGCGGTTCTCGTCGTGTCGGAGGTACTGTACCCGGTCGTCGTCGTAGCCGGTGACGACCGATTCGGTGTCGTCAGTCGAGGCGTCGTCGACGACGAGCAGTTCGAGGTCGGACACGGTCTGTGCGAGGACGCTCTCGATGGTCGGGGTGAGGCTGTCGGCGCGGTTGTACGTGGGGACGACGACGCTCACGAGGGGCGCGGCGTCGTGTTCGTCACGCATCCGTGCGGGTGTCACCGTCGCCGTGGGTTCGACAGCCGTCCTCTCGGCGTCGGGGTCGCTTCGGCTGGTCGCCCCCGTCCGAGACTCGGTCACGTCCGCCCTTCCGCCTGGAGCTGTCGCTGCCAGCGGTTCGCGTCCTCGCTCCACCGGTCGAGTTCGAACACCTCGACGACGCCGTTGTCGTAGACGCGCGACCCGCCCGGGTGTGTCGCCTCGACCGGACGGTCGTGGCCGGGGTCCGTCTGACCGACGACGGCGAAGCCACAGTCACAGGCGTACCGGTCCCGGATAGTCACCGACGTCTCCGGTGTAGGGCGTCCGTAGCCGTAGAACGCGTCCATGATTCGGTTGTATCCCTGATCCCCGTACAGGTAGATGTCCTCGTCGCCCGCGCTCACGTACCGATGCAGGAACGTCCGAGCGTCGACCTCCTGTGCGTCGATGTGCAGGTGAGGCTCCTCGTCGACGGGAGAGGCGACCCGAACGGGTTCGGGTGTCCCGACGATGTCGACAGGGAACTTCATCACGCTCGTCAGGAGAACGAGTACGAGCGCAACGCTGACCACGACGCGAGTCGCGTCGCGTGCGGTCGGTCCCCGGAGTGCTCGGCGAATCCGCGCGACCCGACCGGTCCCCTCCGGTTCGGCGATTCGATGGACGGCGAGCAGACCGACGGCGAACGCCACGGCGTAGGGAATCGCGAAGAACGTCAACACCCGTCCCGGGTTGAGGAGGAAGCCCGTCACGACGGCGGTGACGACGAGGCCACCCAGCACGAACGCAGCCGTGACGACGAACGTCGCGATGTACGCGCGCGTCCGGAGCCACAGGAGGGTGAAGACGCCGAACGAGGCGACGAACAGGAGGCGGACCGTCCACTCCGCGAAGAACATCCGGCGGCCGTAGGTGACGCCGGCGACGCCGCTCCCGCCGCCCCCGCTGGTACCGACCGCCGAGACGGCGAACAGACCGACGAGTTCACGTCCGACAGTGGTGAGAAAGCCCGTCAGCGACCCGCTGACGTATCCGACGTACACGAATAGCACGAGAGCGGTGATGAGCAGGTACGCGAAGGGACGCGTCGACCGGCGGTCGACGGCGAACGTCGCGGTCAGTACCGCGAGGAACAGCAGGTACATCAGGGTCGTCGCGAAGTGCGCGAGCACCAGCCCCACAGTCAACAGCGTGTAGAGGCCGAGCGTCTCCCGCGAGCGGCGGGTTACCTCGACGCCTCTGACGAACAACCCGAGGAGGAGCAGAACGACCAGGAAGGCGACGTTGAGCGTCCGGTACTCGATACTGAACCGGAACACGCCCCAGTTGATGCCGAAGATGACCGTCGCGAGAAGCGCCTCGCGCTGGGTCAGAAAGTGCGAGACGAACACGTGGTAGAACACGGCGACTGTCGTCACGAGCGTGACGAGCGGGAGTGCTCGAGCGACCGTCGTCGTGGGAAGGTCGCCGAGGCTCGTCAGTGCAGCCGTGACGAGATAGAGGCCGACGAAGCTCGTCGACACGTAGTCGCCGGCGAGGGCGAGTCGACCGTCGACGACCGTCTCCTCGGCCGCCCGCAGGTGCAAGAACACGTCGATGAAGCCGAGCGGGTGCGACGAACTGAACACCAAGACACCACCCAGGCCGCCGAAGAGGACGACGAGGTAGACGAGGTCGAGCAGCGAGCGGCGGTACTCCCGGGCGACCAACTGTACCATCGGGTACGCGACCAGCGGGACGAGGAGGTAGGTCACGGGGACCGAGACGGTGTCGCTCGTCTGCAGGGCGAACAGCGCGACGGCGAGGGCGCTCACGGCGAACGCGAGGCCGCGGACTATCTCGAACCGGTCGGGAGCACCCGTCGCGTGCCGTGGTACCGCCGCCTCCCCGCCAGCTGTCTCAGTCAGCGTCGTCACGGCCCGTACTCGCGGTAGAGGTCGATGCTCCGTTCGGCGATGCGCGTCCACGAGAGTTCCTCGGTCGCCAGCCTCGCCGCCGCCGCTGCGTGTCGTGCCCGGAGAGCGGGGTCGTCGACGTACTGCCGGAGTCGCTCAGCCAGTGCGGGGACGTCGTGGCGGTCGAACACGAGGCCGTTCTCCCGTCCGGTCAGGAACGTCGTCGCCGGGCTGTCGCACACGACGACCGGGAGACCGGTCCCGATGGCTTCGATGATGGTGATGCCAAGCTTTCCGGGCCAGACGCCGACGTCGGCCGCGTTGTAGACTCTCTGGAGGTCGTGGTGGGGGACGGCACCGTAGAAGACGACCCGCTCCTCGACCCCCTCGTCGGCGACGACGGCGCGAACCGAGTCGAGGTACGACGCCTCGCCGTCGCCGACGAGGACGAGCGTGACGTCCGACCGGTCGCGGGCGACGGTGGCGAACGCGCGGACGAGGTCCGCGAGGTCCTTCGTCGGCTCGAGGTTCCCCGCCGAGACGACCAGCACGTCGTCGGGGCCGACGTCGAGTTCGGCCCTGAACGCGTCGCCCGCGTCGGGGTCCGGGGTGAACACCTCGTCGTCGACGCCGAGCGAGAGCAGCGCGACTCGGTCCGCCGGGACTCCGAGGTCGTCGACGAGGAGGCGCTCCGAGAGGGGATTGACCGGGAGAAACGCGTCGGTCCGCTCGACGAGTCGCGGGAGGACGAACCGTCTGAACGCCCAGAAGCCGGCGCGCTTGTACGGTCGGTCGAGGTGGAAGTTGTCGTTGTCGATGTGGACGTCGACGAACAGTTTCGCGTCGCTCCCGGCGGCGTACCGGAGCGTCTGGAACGTCTTCAGGCTCAGCAGGCCGTGGGCGTGGACGACGTCCGGGTCGAACCTCTCGATCGTTCGGGCGAGCGACCGGAGCGCCAGGTCGTCGATGCCGGGCAGCGTCACCAGCGGCGGGAGACGCTTCGTCGGGACGCCGTCGTACTCGTAGTCGCCGGGCGGGTAGCGCGCCCGGCCGACGACCGACTGGAACTTCGGCGGGACGACGGTGCTCGTCACGAGCAACACGTCGTGGCCGAGCCGGCGCTGCTTCGCGAGGAGGTAGTTCTCCTGGTAGCCCAGGCCGGGCACGAACGGGTGCTGGACGTGGAGGATGCGCAACGGGGGCGCCGTCTCCGACGCCGTCCGCGCGTCGGTGGTGGCGCTCGGTGTCGTCGACGCCACGGCCGTCACGCCCTCCTGACCGGCGGGTGCCCGAGTCGGCGGGGCGACTCGGTCCGCGGAAGGGTGTTCGTACTCATCTGTCGTCACGTCGACACCGACGGGCTTTGTTTCCCGTCCCCTAACCGACCGACAGCGGCGGAAATGAGGCGTTACCGACAGAGCGTCTCGTACGTCTCGGCGACGCGTCGGGCGACGCCGTCCCACGAGTACTCGCGCTCGACGCGCTCGAAGCCGCGGGCAGCGACCGACGCCCGGTACGCGTCGTCGGTGAGCAACTGGTCGACGCACTCGGCGACACGGTCGGGTCGCTCCGGCGGGACGAGCACGCCCGCCTCCCCCGCTAGCTGGTCGGGGATGCCGCCGACCGTCGTCGCCACCACGGCTGTCCCGGCGGCCATCGCCTCCAGCGTCACGAGCGGGAACACGTCCGACCGGGTGGGGAAGACGAACACGTCCGCGCGCTGGAACAGCGTCCCCAGTTCGGGGTAGCCGACGTAGCCGAGATACCGGACCTGGGTGTCGTCGTACGATTCGAGTCGCTCGCGGTACGCTGGCTCCTTCACCGGGCCGACGACGACTAGCGTACACGCCGTCTCGAGCGCGTCGTACGCCGCGAGCAGGTCGCCGACGCCCTTGCTGGTGCTGAGTTGACCGACGAACAGGAGGACGCGCCGGTCGGCCGGAATCCCCCACCGCTCGGTGACGCGGTCAGCCGCGTCGGGCTCTGGCGGACGAAGTCGGACGCCGTTCGGGACGACGCTCACCGACTGCCCGGGGAGCCGCGCACGGAGGCGTGCGGCGTCGTCTGCAGAGAGCGCGAACAGGTGCCGCGCGTGCCGGAGGACCGTCCAGTACGGGCGGTGGACGGCGACTTCGAACGCGACCCGCGGGAGCAGGGACATCTCCATCGACGTCGGCAACGCGGAGATGCTGCTCACCTCGTGGGTGGTCACCACGTACGGCACGCCGCGGCGTTTGCACGCGAGCGCAACCCGGACCATCCCGGCCATCGGGACGGAGTTGTGGACGTGGACGAGGTCGTACTCGTCGAGGTCGAGGTCACGCAGGTCGGACCAGACGACCGTGTTCGAGTAGTTCTTCGACGAGGAGTGGACGCGGTTCCACAGCCCGCGGAGCCACGTCCGCGACGGGACAGTGACGAACGCCCCCGTCAGTTCCAGTTCGGTCACGAGGTCCTCGTCGTGTGTGGCGGCCATCTTCGCGTTGTCGACGTCGACGTACGCCGCGAGGTGGTCCCCGAGCTGGAGACCGGCCCGCTCCGCGCCGCCGGCTCTGAGTTCAGGCGTCGACATCGCCACGTTCAGGACGCGCAGTCGTCGCGTCGGACCCGCGTCGTCGTGGTCCGTGCCCCGCGTCGTCACCACTGCCGGCTGTGTGCCGTCGGAGCCCCGAACCGGCGTCATGACCTTCCTCTCTCCGGTCACGTCTGGTACCCGAGCTGTCTGAGGCGGTCCTCGACGTCGTAGTCGTACTCGACACGGAGCGTCGGGCGGGCGCCGTTCGTCGTCTCGACGGCGTCCGCGTGGGCCGGGAGCGACTCGGGGACGACCGACCCCGGAACCGGATGCCGTTCGGTCCGGTCGGAGTCGGTCCGGAAGCCGGTCCCCTCCGTTGTCCAGTCCCAGTCGGTCGGTGCCTCGTCGAGGTCGATGTACGACCACTCACTCAACGTGCTTCCGACGCGCCAGTACTTCCACTCGGCGTTCCGAACCACGATACTATGCCCGCAGTCGTCGAGCGCGTCCGCGACGACGACGGCGTCGGCGTCTCCCTCCGCCGTGACGTGTGAGGTGCGGCCGCTGGTCGCCGGGAACGGGCCGCGCGCGACGCCTGTGACGTCCGCGAGGAGTTCGTGGAGCCACGCGAGCGAGAACGGGCCGTCGACTCGACGACCGACCCGTGCGGGCGTCCGAACCAGCAGGGGAACGTGGAGCAGTTCGTCGTACATGTAGTGAGCCGGGTGGCCGTAGAAACCCCGGTCGAAGAGCGCCTCGCCGTGGTCGCCCGTCACGACGAGGACGGTGTTGTCCCACACGCCGCGAGCCTCTAGGTAGTCGACGACGGCCGCGATCTGCCCGTCGACGTACCGGACGACACTGTCGTACATCGCGTTGTAGCCTGAGCTGTAGACGTTACAGAGCCGTTCGGCGTCGTAGCGGAACGCCTCGTACCTCGAAACTGTCGTCAGCCCCCCGGCGTTGACCTGTACCGGGTGGATGGGCGCGTGCAGGTCCATCAGGTGCGTCCAGGCGAACACCGGTCCTTCCGCGTCGAACGCGGCGTCGAGTTGTCGGGTGAACGCGTCGACGACTGTCTCCGCGGACGGACTCGGCCAGTCGCGCAGCTGCGAGTAGCGGTATGCGACGAACGGGAGGACGTACGGGTTCCGCAGCGGCGACGCGGTGGACTTCGTCCGGAGGCGACCCCGCAAGTCCTGGAAGAGGCTCCCCATCTGTTTGCCGCGGAAGGGGGTCGCCTTCGCCTCCGATTCGTCGTCTGAGCCGCTCTCTCCGCCGCCTGTCCCCGCCTCGCGTTTTCCGTCGCCATCGTCGCCGGTGACCTCCACGTTGCGGAACTCGTCGAATCCGACGTCGAAGTTGAGGCTCGGCAGGAGGTGTGCGTTGGTGACCGTCGCGACGGTCCGGTAGCCGTGGTCGCGCAGGTGACTCGCCAGCGTCGCGCTCCCCGCGGGGATTCCCTGGACCTGCGTCTGGGGGTGCTGGCTGTTGACCGAGGCGTTGTGCGAGTGGTGCCCGGCGAGAATGCCGGGGAACGACCCGGCGGTGATGCTCCCGGAGGCGAACGCGCGGTCGAAGACGAGCGACTCGCCAGCCAGTCCGTCCAGCACCGGCGTCGTCGGCCGCGCGTAGCCGTTGAATCCGCACCTGTCGTATCGCCAGCAGTCGACAGTGAGCAGAACGACGTGTGGAGTCTGTTGCATCTCTGACACCAAGGAGTCGGTTCGAGGACTTATTTATGAACGTAGTTACCGGTCGCCAGCCGCGCGATGCCGTGACGGCGCGTCACCGACGATCTCAGCCGAATCCGAGGACTGGACGGTGCTTGGTGAGCGGTTCGGGTCTCGCCGTCCGTTCGGGGTTTAGCACGCACCTAACCGCCCGTCCGGCCTCGACGTGGGTGCCGCATCAGGAGAGGTGGGGTCCGGCCGAATCAGTCGTCGGCCGTCGCCGCCTCCGAGTCAGTCCGGCCCGACGTGTCGACTGTGTCGTCGGCCTCTGCGACCCTCACGTCGCTCACCGCCGCCGGTCCCCGCGTCAACAGGGCGTAGTAGGCGTCGATGGCCTCGTCACGCGTGAAGTGGGCGTCGAACGCCCGCCGGGCGTTCGCGGCCTGTCGCCGGTAGTACGCGGGGTCGGACCGCCAGCGGTCGATGGCGGCGACGAGCGCCTCGGTGTCGCCCTGGGCGACCTGCCGACCGGCGTCGAACCCCTCGACGATGCGTGCCTCGTCGGAGTCGGGCTGAGCGATGCAGAGCACCGGCCGCCCCGTCGCCATCGCGGTGTAGAGTTTACTCGACACGCAGAGCCCCTCGAACCCCTCCTGGACCGTGACGACCATGACGTCGCCCGCGGTGAGGCTGTAGGGGAGGTCCTCCCAGTCCTGGTACGGGAGGAACGTCACCCGCTCGGGGACGAGACCGAGTTCGTCGGCGAGGCCCCGGACGTGTCTCCTGTTGTCCCCCTCGCCGATGACGAGGAAGTGGACGTCGGGGTCGTCGACGCGGGCGGCCGCCTCGACGAGGGTGTCGAGGTCGTGGAAGGTGCCGATGTTGCCCGAGTACACTAGGGTGAAGCGGTCGACGACGCCGTGTTCGGCGCTGAACCAGTTCTCCGCCTTGTCGCGGGGGACGACGAACGACCCGTCCTGCCAGTTGTGGACGATGGCGACTCGACCCGCGTCGAACCCCGGCCCGGAGACGCGGGCGATTCGGTCGCGCATCACCGGACCGAGTGCAACGACCGCCCGCGCGGCACGGAACACCCGCCGGTGCACCCACGACCAGACGCGGACCACGAGCCCCCCTCTCCGGAGGAAACCCAGTTCGACCATATTGTCGGGGTAGAGGTCGTAGACGACGTACGTGTAGTCCCAGCCGCGGAGTCGCGCGACGAACCACATCGCCGGCGGGAGAAAGGGCGGGTTCGAGACGAACAGCAGTTCCCGGTCGCGCCCCCCGGACGGTGACGAGACCAACAGCGTCAGCGCGGCTACGAGGGTGAACACGGTCCAGTTGAACAGTCGACGGGGGAGCGACGACTGCCGAAGCTGTGGGGCGCGGATTCGGCGCACGGGGACGCCCTCGTGGACACTCTGGCGTGGCTGGCGTTCGTTCTCGCCGCTGTGGTAGTTCGGCTGGCTCGTCAGGACCGAGAGGTCGAGGCCACGCCGGCGAAGCCCGACCGCGAGGTCGGTCATCAACACGCCGGTCGAGGCGGTGTCGGGCGCGAAGTACTCCGTGACGAGCACGTACTCGCGGTCGGGGTCGAGGTCGGCGGCGGTGGGGTCGTCGGAAACGGATTCGATGTGGGTATGAGTCATGTCATGTCAGGTATGAGAAACGCGGATCGGGTGGCACGAACGGGACGGGGAACCTCAGCGCGAGGTCAGGAGCGTCTCGAGGTCGCGGCGGACGTCCTCCTTCTCGCGGTGGGTGACGTACCAGTCGAGCGTCCGTTCGATGCCCGTCTCGAGCGAGTACTCCGGCGACCAGCCGAGCAGTTCCTCGGCGCGGGTCGTGTCGGCGGCGCGGTGCTTGACGCCGACGGGCTTGTCGGTCATGTAGTCGATCTCCTCCGGGCGCCAGCCGAGCGTCTCGAAGATGACCTCGGTCACCTCGTTGATGGAGATGTAGTCGGGGACACCCGCGTTGACGGCGGAGCCGTCGGTGATGTGCTCGCTCGCGAGCATCAGCGCGCGGGTGATGTCGTTCACGTAGGTGAAGTTGCGCGTCTGCTCGCCGTCGCCCCATATCTGGAAGGGCTCTTGCTCGGCGTACGCCTTCGCCATGAGCGCGATGACGGCGTGGGACTCGTTCTCGCGGGGGCCGTACGCGGTGAAGATGCGCACCGACGCGGCGTCGAGGCCGTACTGTTCGTGGAACGCTCCCAGCGAGAGCTCGCCCATCAGCTTCGCCCAGCCATAGGTCTCGTCGGCGAACGCGCCACCCCGCTCGTCGAAGGAAATCATGTCCTCGCGGAGGGGGACGCGCTCCTGTTGGATGTCGGTCGGGTAGGCGCAGGCGCTGGAGGCGAACGTGACCTTCGACACGCCGTTCTTCGCGGCCGCCTCGAACACGGTGTTGTCGAGTGCCATGTTGGTCGCGCAGTTCGCGGGGTACTTCGAGATGTAGCCGCGGCCGCCGTGGTCGGCGGCGAGGTGGAACATCCGGTCCATCCCCTCGGTGGCCTTGCGGGCGAAGAACGGGTCCCGGAGGTCGCCGTGGAGCACCTCGACGTCGTCTTCGACGGCGGCGAGGTTCTCGTTCCTCCCCGAGGAGAAGTCGTCGGCGACGCGGACGTCCGCGCCGGCGGCGACGAGGTCCTCGACGAGGTGCGAACCGATGAACGAGGCGCCGCCAGTGACGAGTACCTCGTCGCCGACGAAGCTCATCGGTCGCCCCCGTCGGCCAGCACGGGCTGGTGAGCGTCGGCACCGAGGTCGGCGGCCGCCCAGTCGTACACCTGCTGCAGTCCCTCGTCGAGAGAGACGGTCGGTTCCCAGCCGAGTTCGCGAATCATCGTCGTCATGTCTGCACAGTAGCGGTTGGTCCCGGTCGGTCCGGAGCGGTCACGGTCGATACGCAGTTCCTTCCCGGAGATGGCGATGACCCGGGCGGCCAGGTCGGCGATGCTGACGACTTCGTGGGCGTTCCCGACGTTGATGACGCCGCCGTCGCCTTTCACCTCGGCCGCGCGGACGAGTCCGTCGACGAGGTCGGTCACGTAGATGAAGCCCCGCTCCTGGGTCCCGTCGCCGAATATCTCGATGCTGCCGCCGTCGGGCGCCTCGATAGCCTTTCGGCAGAGCGACGGAATGACGTGACTGCTGTCGGGGTCGAGGCTCTCGCGCGGGCCGTACGCGTTGAAGATTCGGACCGAGACGGTCCGCATCCCGTAGTCGTCGTGATACGCCTTGCAGGCGACTTCGCCGAGGACCTTCGCCCAGCCGTAGGTTGAGAAGGGGTGTGCGGGGTAGCCCTGGTCCTCGCTGAACTCGTTGAGTTCGTCTGTCTGCTGTCGGTAGATACAGGCGCTCGACGCGAAGACGAAGCGGTCGATGCCGCGGATCCGGCACGCCTCGAGCATGTGCTGGTTCATCAGCACGCTCGGCGTCAGGCCGCCGACGTTCTCCCGTTCGATGTAGTGGACGCCTCCGACGCTCGCAGCGAGGTGGAAGACGACCTCGACCCCCTCGGTCGCACGGAGACACCCCTCTATCGTCGTGAGGTCGACGGGGTGGAGTTCGACCTGGTCGACGACGGCGGCCAGTTTGTCCGCTCCCCCCCGAGAGAGGTTGTCGGCGACGACGACGTCGGCGCCGAGTTCGACGAGACGTTCGACGAGGAACGAACCGATGAAGCCTGCTCCGCCGGTGACGAGGACCGGGGTCTGATTCCAGGTTGTGTGCATGTTGTGGTCGGTAGCAGTCGAGGCGAGGAACGTGGATAGTTATAATTCAGCTATCATGATTATCGCGGAGCTATACGGAACGCTGTCGATCAACCGAAGCTGACGTTCTTCGGCCCCGTCAGAACCGCTGAATCCGTTCTCGTCGGGGTCTGTCGTCGTCGGTTTCGACCCCTTCGGCGCGTCGATCCGGCGACAAATGGTCTCCTAACTCACACGTCGAGCGCCCTGGTGACCACTCCGACCGCCCGCCGAGTTCGTGCTCGTCGCTGCTGTCGAAGCGGCGACGACACCGGTCCGCTCGTCGACGTGGCTCGTCCGAGTGTCTGCCGTCGGCCGAGGGGCGGTCTGTTGCTCGTCGCGTACGCGCCGGCCGTCGGCTACGCCGGACCCGGTGCACGCAGCGGCTGGACCGACTGCCGTCACCGACCGACTGTCGTCACTGGGATCGACATACGCGTGCGGTTATGAGCTGACAAACTAACCCCGCACTCGGCGTCGACTGGCCTATATGCGGCAGCAGCTTCGGTTCGTCCGTGTCCTGATGGCGTGGTTCGTGGTGAGCGTCTCGCTCCTCGCCGTCTTCGACGCCGTCTCGTTCGAGTTGCTGTTCGTCGTCTCGTTCCTCGGCTTTCTCGTGGTGCGGGAACTGACCGCGCCCGTCAACCGGACGTCGTCGTGGCGACGGCGCCTCTGGCCGGTCACGGTCCTCGGCGTTCTCGGGTTCACGTACTTCGTCGCCCTCCGTCTCGTCGCCGTCCTCCCGAGCGGGTGGTTCTGATGCCCGACGTCGTCCCCGAACGGCTCCTCGCCGTCTTCGGAGTGTGCGTCGTCGTCGCCGTCGTCGTCTCCGCCGGGACGACGAGTGCCGCGTTCAGCCCCTTCAACGGGAACTGGGAGGGGGCGTCGGGACTGCAGGCTGTCGCCGCGGAGGCCGACGTCGAGAGCGACGTCACCCTGACGACCGACGCGTACGACTCGGTTCGGCCCCTCGGGACAGTCGCCGTCGTCGTCTCGCCCGATCGACGCTACACCGACGCCGAGGCCGTCGCAGTCGAGCGGTTCGTCCGTCGAGGCGGGACGCTCCTCGTCGCGGAGGACTTCGGTCCCCACTCGAACGCACTGCTGGCGTCGCTGGGCGCTCGAAGCCGGGTCGACGGCCGGCTGGTCACGGACGACGCTGTCTACTACCGCTCCCCGACGATGCCCGTCGCCCGTCCGGACGCGGCGTCGCGGCTCCTCGTCGGCGTCGACACGTTCACCCTCAACCACGGGACCTACGTCCGGCCGAACGGCGCGTCGGTCCTCGTCGCCTCCTCCGACTACGCCGTCGTCCGAAACGACGCCGGCAACCCGGTCGGGACGTCGCTCGGGCCGTACCCGTTCGTGACGGTCGAACCACTCGGCGACGGCTCCGTCGTCGTCGTCTCGGACTCGAGCGCACTCATCAACGCGATGCTCGACCGCCCGGGGAACGCGGCCTTCGTCGAGAACGTCTTCGCCCGACACGACCGCGTCCTCCTCGACTACTCGCACAGCGTACACGTCCCGCCGCTCGAACAGGCACTCGCCGTCGTCGCGTCGGCCCCTCACCTGCAGGCCGGCCTCGGCGTCGTAACCCTGCTCGTGGTCGGCCTGGTCGCGACTCGCGTCGGCCGCCGTTCACGGGGACGCCCCACCGACGCGACGTCGACTTCTCCACCGAGCGGTCACGGGACCGGGGACGTCCCACACACCCACGCCGGCGTCGACCACGAGACGCTCGTCTCCCACCTCCGCGCGACGCATCCGGAGTGGGACCCCGAGCGGACCGACCGACTCGCCCGGGCCGTCCGGGCGCTCTCCGGCACGGCGCCGGACGACGACTGAAGCCGACGACGCTCCGAGAACCTCCTGCCTCTACTACCCTCCAACGCTGTCGTTCCGACGAACCCACTATCCTCGCCACCCCAGTTCAGTTCGGTCCCGTCGCCCTCCTCAGTGAGCGGTCGGCCTCGACGAGTCGGCAGCGTCGAACCGAGTCGGATTCGACCGCTTCCCGTCACCCCGTGGTCGTGTCGTCGTCTCCGTCTGACTCGGGGTCGTCGGACCCGGGGCCGTCGTCCTCGTCGAGTGCCTCCACCCGGTTCTGGTCCGTGTCGGCCTGCGGGTCGCCCGACGCGCCGTCGCCGTCGAACGAGAAGACGAGGAGCGTCTCGTCGCCCTCGCGAGCGTGGACGCCGGTCCGGACTGGTCGGCCGAGTCCGCGCGCCAGTCCAGTCGCGACGAACGAGACGACCGGATGGTCGAACCGGTCGAGGCCTGCGAGCGTGCTCCCCCGGACGAGAAGGGTGACTCGGTCGTTGTCCGCGTCGTACTCCGGGGTCGCTTCGGCGACGAGTTCGAGCGACTCGACGAGCGCCGCGGCGAGTTGCGTCGCGAGCGCCCCCGGCGTCTCCGCGAGTGGGTCGACCAGCGTCGCCTCGAACCTGTCGAAGAGGACGGCTCCGATGGGTCGCACGGCGATGCCCCGTCGGCCGTCTCCCGCACCGGCGAGGAACACGGCGTCAGCGTCGACGGGCACCTCGTACGACGCCGCCTGAGGGACGAACAGACGGACGCCACTCCCGTCGGCCGCCGTCGCGTCGTCGGCGTCGGCGCCGCTGGGGGGGACGTAGACGGAGACGTCGCGGAGTCCCAGTTCTCCGGCCATCTCGCCGAGCGTCCCGGCGTAGGCCGTGTAGACGTCTCTCGCAGTCGCGTCGCCGTCAGACGGGGCGGCCGTCAGATAGTAGGTGAGTACCGCGCCGAAGAGACCGATTCCCGCGAGCGAGAAGAGGACAGTCCGCGACTCCGGAAAGGCGTATCCGGCACCGGCCGACAGGAGGCCCAGGAGGGCGAACCCGAGCGCTCCTCGGCGGTGGCGACCCGCGAGTGCGTCGGTTCGGTCCGCTCGGAGGCGTCGGTTCTCCGCGCGGACGCGCCGGAGTTCCGCCTCGACGTCGGCCCCTCCATCACCCGATTCGGCGTCGGACGTGGTCCCTCTGCTCTCTGCCATGTGGTCGACTTTCGTACCCTCCGGAACATACCGTAATGTATCTTTTCGTACCGTTTCGTCCGTCGATACCGAGCAGCCGTACCTCGTGAGCGGGTCTCGCGGGGTGTTCACGACCGGTGAGCGCGGTGGCCTGGTGTCCACGTCTCCGCTCACTGCTCCCCGTCGCGGCTAGCTCGGGTGGTGGCGTTCCCTTCGACGCTCATCCGTCTGACGGACAGCCAGAGCACGACCGACAGCAGGACGAACCCTCCGCCGGCGAGGAGGGTGACGTCCGTCTCGCGGCCGTCGGCGACGCTGCCGACGCCGACTGCGACGAGCGCCAGCGCGACGGCGCCGAGGGCGGTGGCGACGACTCCCCGCCGAGTGACCGTCTCCCCGACGAGAACCAGGACCAGTCCCAGTTCGACGAGGGCGAGTTCCGGCGTGAGACGGGCCGGCACCGTGGCGGCAAGGACGAACTGTCCGGCACCGAACGCGTAGACGCCCGAGAGCACGTACAGCAACAGGGCGACGACGCCGGCCCCCACCGCTCCGGGCACTCCCGCGACGGTCCAGAGCCCCGCGCCGACGCCCAGCAGGCCGAGTCCCTGGAGGACGGTCCGTGGCGTCACCCACGACGCGAGACGGTCCCGCCGTGACGCGCCGTGTCGGACCGCTTCGGCCTCAGTCATCGGCCGCCTCCACGCGGGCGACGTTCCGGGGTGCCGTCCCCCCCGACGCCTCGCTCGCGTCTCGGCTGTCCCCTCTCCCCGTGCTCCCGGTTTCGCTCGGGCGCTGTCGTCGCCGCGCGCCCGACGCGCTCGACAGAATCGACGCCAGCGTCTCACCCGGGCCGAGTTCGTACACTGTGACGTCCGGATACGCGTCCACCGACCGACGGAACTCCTCGAACCGCAGGAATTCACGGTACGCCGCGTCCGGGTCCGAGAGCACCCCACCGTCGAAGAGGACGGAAGGAGTGAGGAAGACGACGACCTCGCCACGGTCGTGCGTCGCCGCGGTCACCGTCTCGACGAGTTCGGCGCCGTGGGAATCGTCGGTGAAGACGACGGTCACCACGCGCCCTCGCGACTCGGCTCGACTCGCCCGGACGGCCTGGTACAGTGGGCCGACGTCGGCCGGTCGGCTCCGGCGGCGAGACGGCTCGAAGAACGGACGGAGCCGTGTCGCGAACGCCGACTCGTCGGCGAGGGCTCGTGCCGTCTCGGCGACGACCCGCGGGGAGCGGACCCCGTGACTCCGGCCGGTTCCGTCGCAAGCGAGCGGCCCGTCCGTCTCGCGTGAGCCGTCGCCGAGTGACTCGAGTGCGGACCGTACCGACCCGTCGCCGCTCCGCGCGCGCGTCTGCGGTTCGATTCGCGTGGTCGGTCCCGTCTCGTCGAACAGACAGAGGCCGACGGGGAGCCGTCGGCTCTCGAAGAGCTCACAGGCGGACAGGGAGAAGTGACGCACGTAGTCGAGTTTCGTCCGCCCGGCGGGTCCCTGCAGCATCGTCGCGCGGGTGTCGACGATCAGGAGGATCGACCGGTTCGCCTCCCGTTCGTACTCGCGGACGTAGAGGTCACCGAACCGGGCGGTGGCTCGCCAGTCGATTCGCCGCGCCGAGTCCCCGGTGACGAACTCCCGGACCCGGTCGGGTTCTACCGTGCGCAACAGACCGGTGCTGACCTGGGTGTCGGACCCCTCGAGGAGGCTACGCCCGGTCCGACCGACGCTGACTCGCGAGACCCGCGGGGTGCCGACGCGGACGGGTCGCTCGGTTCCGACAGCTGCCGTCGCGACGAACAGCCCTGCACGGTCCCGGAACGTCGCGAGTGGTCGTCGGAGTCGGTCCCGACCGGCGACGTCCCAGACGACGGTCGTCTCGCCGGTTCCGTCGGTCGCTCCCGCGTCGAGCGTCACGACTGCCTCGGGTCCGTCCGGCGACACACACCGTACCGCCGGGGGGACGTTCAGGTCGACGACGACGTCCAGCGGCGACGGACGCGCCAACGAGACGGAGACGGCCACGGGAAGCGGTTCGTCGACGGCCGTGCGGTCCCGGGTCGGCACCTGGTCGACTGTCGCCGACGCTACGACGCGACGCATCGCCCGGACGAAACGGAACTGTCGTGCGAGCAACCACCCGAGGACGGCCACCCCCCCACCAAGAAGCATCGGCTGCTCGAACAGTACCGCTCCGCCGAGGAGGACGGCACCGGTCGAGACGCCACCCCAGTAGAGACGCGTTACGTTCACACGGGGGTCAACCACTGGTCTCTGGAAAGTTATGAGTCGACTACGCACGGTTCGTCACTCCGGTTCGGAACCCACGACCCCCTCCCGGGCGGATAGGCGACCTGTAACTATCGCGTTCTCCCCCGTCCCTCCCGTAATGACCCACTCCGAGGACCTGTATCAGACGCTCCGCGAGGAAATCGGAACCGTACTCATCGGCAACGACCACGTCGTCGAGGGACTCACCGTCGCGCTACTCACAGACGGTCACGTCCTCGTCGAGGGGGTCCCCGGCGTGGCGAAGACCACCATCGCCAACCTCTTCGCCATCGCCATGGGCCTCGACTACCACCGCATCCAGATGACGCCGGACATGCTCCCCGCGGACGTCACGGGAGCCGAGGTGTACGACCAGCGGACGGGTGAGTTCGAGGTCCGGTCGGGACCGGTCTTCGCGAACGTCGTGCTGGCCGACGAAATCAACCGGGCGACGCCGAAGACCCAGTCGGCGCTGCTGGAGGCGATGCAGGAACGACAGGTCACCATCGGCGGAGAGACCAGACGCCTCCCCGACCCGTTCATGCTCGTCGCGACGCAGAACCCCATCGAGATGGAGGGCACGTTCAACCTCCCGAAAGCGCAGAACGACCGGTTCCAGCAGAAGCTCGTCGTCGATGTCCTCACCGGCCGCGAGGAGTTCGAGCTGCTCGACCGGTTCGACGCGAAGCCCGGACTCGGCCCCGACGAAGTCTCCAGCGTCGTGACTGTAGCCGACATCCGCCAGGCACAGGCGGAGGTCGAAACCGTCCACGTGAGCGACCGACTCAAGGAGTACATCCTCGCACTCGTGGCGGCGACGCGCAACCATCCGGACGTCGCGTACGACACCTCCTCGCGTGCGACGCTGGCCTTCCTCAACACCAGCAAGGCGTACGCCGCCATCGACGGGCGCGACTACGTCGTTCCCGACGACGTCATCCGCCTCGCGCCCGCTATCCTCAGACACCGCCTCTCGCTCACATCGGAGGCCGAACTCGCGGGTGTCACCAGCGAGGACGTCGTCGAGGAGGTACTCGAGCGCGTCCCTGCTCCCGGTGACGCCGAGGACGTCCCCGACGAGTCGCTGGCGAACCCCTCGGCCTCCGAGTCGTAGCGTCTCCGCGTCGGTTCGGCGCTACCCCTCTCCCGTTCAGGTTCGGCGGTCTCGGTACGTCGCTCCTCCGTCTCGTCACCCTCGCCGCCGAGCGTCGAGACCAGGCTGTCCCCGATTCGAGCGACTCTACGGCCGCCTAACCACACGTGCCGGGTCGCTAACCGGTGACGTTCCGGAGTCGTGACAGTTGTGGTCCGTCGCTAACTGTCGGCCCCCTCCGGATACGTCTGCTATAACAAAGCGTCAGCGGACAGTCCTGAACCACAGACGTGTCATCTGATGCCATCGAACCGACGTCGGCGGACGGAGCCGCCCACACGCCCGTAGACCGCTCGGCGCCGACGGTTCCTGCGCCACGGCGGCGCGCGGCGCCCGTCGACGACGTCCCTGCCGACGGCGTCATCGTCGCGATGCCGGCGTACAACGAGGCGGGGACCGTCGGAGAGGTCGTCGCCGCGGTTCGGCCGCACGCCGACCTCGTCCTCGTCGTCGACGACGGGAGCGCCGACGACACGGCCGCCGAGGCCGAGCGCGCCGGCGCACTCGTCGTCTCCCACCCCGCGAACAGGGGGTACGGCGGCGCGCTGAAGACGATTTTCACCGAGGCTGCTGCCCGGGACGCGGCCCACCTCGTCGTCATCGACGCCGACGGCCAGCACACCGTCGCGGACATCCCACGGCTCGTCGCCGCACAGGTCGAGACGGGCGCGAACGTCGTCATCGGAAGCCGCTTCGTCGAGGGCGCGGCGACCGACGCACCGCTGTACCGGCGGCTCGGACTCTGGGTGATCAACGCCCTGACGAACCTGAGCCTCGGCGCGTACCGCCCCGACCAGCGACTCACGGACGCACAGAGCGGCTTCCGCGCCTACGACGCCGTCGTCACCCGGTCGCTCGCCGCCGCCGAGACCATCGGCGACTGTATGGCGGCGAGTCTGGACATCCTCTACCACGTCCACCGACACGGCCACTCGGTCGCCGAAGTCGGGACGACCATCACGTACGACGTGGAACACGCCAACAGCCAGAACCCGCTCACACAGGGGTTCGACCTCGTGTCGGCGATCGTCGCGACGACGGTTCGGGACCGACCGCTGTTCGCACTCGGCGTCCCTGGTGCGATGGCAACCGCTCTCGGTCTGGCCGTCCCCCTGCTCCTCGTCCGACCTGCGGGACTCCTCGGTGGCGTCGGCCTCGCGGGCGTGTTCTGGGCACTCGCCGCCTGTGGCCTCGGTCTCTGTAGTCTCGGACTGTACCGCCATCTCGCGACCCGCCGCGAGCGCCTCGGGAGTCCACCCTACGCCGTCGCCGAAGACTGAGATGTGGAACCGGATTCGCGTCGCGACGGTCGGCCGGACGCGCCGACAGCACCGAGAGCACCGACAGCGAGCCCAGCGCGGCCAGCCTCCGGACGGGACGGGTGAACGTACAGCGGGCGTGGCTGACGACACCGCGTCGACCCGCGAGACTTTTGCCCCGGCGTCCGCCTCGTCTGATACCGTGAAGGTCCTGTTCGCCCCGTACTACCCCTCGAACCCGTACCAGAAGGCGCTCGGCGAGGCGCTCGGGCGCGGGAACGTCACCGTCGACACGGTGACCGACGGCCCGTTCCTCCCGCTCCTCGGGGCGTATCTCCGCACGCGCGACGTCGACGTCCTCCACCTCCACTGGCTCCACGCGTACTTCCACGCGCCGTGGGCGCCGCTGTTCTACCTCCGTGCTGCCGTGCTCGTCGTCCAGCTTCTCGTCCTCCGGCTCCTCGGCGTCCGGGTCGTCTGGACGCTCCACAACCTCACCTCACACGAGTCACCGACGGTGGCGGGGGAAGCCGCGTTCAAGCGCCTCTTCGTCACGCACCTCTGTGACGCAGTCGTCGTTCACTGCGACGTCGCGGTCGACCGGGCCGTCGAGACGTACGGTCTCTCTCCTGCCGCGAGAGCGAAGCTACACGTCGTCCCCCACGGCCACTACCTCGACCGATACGAGACGGAGGGCGACGCGACGGCGGCCCGCGCCGCCCTCGACCTTCCGCCCGACGCGACCGTGTCGCTGTTCTTCGGGATGATCCGGCCGTACAAGAACGTCCCCGCGCTGATCGAGACGTTCTCGCGCGTAGCCGGCGCCGACGACTACCTCCTCGTCGCGGGCAACCCACACGCCGACGAGGTCCGCGAGGCGGTCGAACGTGCCGCCGCTGCGGACGACCGCGTCCGAACGCGACTCGAGTACGTCCCCGCCGACGACGCCCAGACGTACATGCTGGCCGCCGACGCCGTGGTGCTCCCGTTCCGCGACACCCTCACCTCCGGGAGCGCGGTCCTCGCGATGAGTTTCGGTCGCGCGTTCGTCTCCCCCGCTATCGGCTGTCTCCCTGCCCTCGTCGGCGACGACGGCGGGGCCGTGCTGTACGACCCGGACGACCCCGAGGGGCTGGCCGAGGCGCTTCGCTCGCTCGCGGGGCGGGACCTCGCGGCGATGGGTGCACGGAACCGCGAGCGCATCGCCGCGAACGACTGGGACACTATCGCCGACCGGACCGCCGAGGTCTACCGGGACGTCGCCGAGCGGTGACACCGAGGGGAGGAGAGAACGAGAGACGACTACGACCCGGCCGAACTCACCGCCGCGGCCGCAGCCGGACGACGAGCCCCCCGACGACGAGCGTCAGCAGGAGGAGGACGACGCCGGTCTCGGGGAACTGCGTCGACGTCGTCTCGGGCGAGGGAGAGGTGGGTCCCTCGGTCGCGACGTCGCTGGCGACGTCGGTCGTCCCCGCCTGTCCTGCCTGCTCGTTCCTGTCGCCCTCGGCCGCCGTGTCGCCGTCGACCCTGACGGTGAGCGCCTCACTCATGCCGACGTACGGGCCAGGACGACCGACGAGTCGCGCGTAGACGGCGTACTCACCTGCGGGGAGGGCGGTCCGGTCGACTGTCGCGGCGTACAGTCCCTGCCTGAGCTCGGTCCCGTCCGTGGTCACCTCGCGGGTTCCGTCGGTCGCGACGACCTCCACGCCGTGGTACGGGATGTCACCACCGGGGATGACGGTGACGTAGAAGGCGAACTCGTCGGGCCCACCCGCCTCGTCGACGGCGACGTCGACGTCGTGTCGCGAGACGACGAGCCGCTCGACGGCGCGGAGTTCACCAGCGTCCCGGACGACGAGGTAGTACGTCCCCGACGACAGCGCCTCAGTCGGTATCGTGGCGGTGTCGCCGGTGCGGTCGACGACCGTCCGGCGGTCGCCGTTCGCGTCGAACAGTTCGAGACGGGCGTCGCCTGTCGGCGCAGTCACCGTCACGGTGATCGGTTCGTATCCGGAGTGCGGCGAGGTGGAGTCGACGTCGACCGTCGTTCCGCCGAGCGTGACGGCCTCCGCCGGCGTGTGGACACTGACGGTCCCGTCGACGGTGAGGCCGTACGGTTCGGCCGCGTGCGAGTCGAAGGGCGGTCCCCCTGCCGGTCCCGCGAGGACGACGAGGAGGGCAGCGAGGACTGCAGTGGCGTGTGCGCTCATCCCCGACAGAGGGGCGTCCGAGCGCTTAGTTACCCAGTTCGTTACCGCACACGGTCGCTCAAGAGCGGCGGTGACCCCGACCGCGAACTCGAGTCACCCGCCCCCGGACTGTTCGCGAGGTTATGAGCGTCGAAACCACCCACAGTCACCGATTAGTCTGGCTATAGTAAGGACTGATTCGCGCGTACGATTGTGGAAGATGAACGTTCTCACGGTCATGTTCGGCGGGATCGACCTCCACTACCTCGAGCGGTTCGACTGTCGGAACCTGATGCAGGCACAGTACGGCGGTATCGAGGTGGACGAGCTCTGGCAGACGCGCGACGTCTCCACGCAGATAACCTCACAGCTCATCACCGGCCACGACTGGCGGACGAGTGGCGTCACCGGCCGGAAGCGCTACACCGACCCGCAGGCCGAGTGGCTCGAGAAGCACGTCATCCGCCCACGGACCTACCGGAAACCGTTCGTCCACGGCCTCGAGGTCCGGACGCGTCCGCTCCGAGAGGGTCTCTACCGGACGCTCCGTCCCCGCCTGGAGAAGCGCAACTACCTCCAGGTCGACCTCCAGGTGCCGACGCTGTTCGAGAAGATTCCCGACAGTCAGGCGCTGTACGTCCCCGCGTACAACCCCGAACCCTCGTGGGCGCTGGGGCGGAACATCCTCGACCCGCGGCGGTTGCCCGAGTTCGGCGAGGCCGGTGCCGTCGACTTGGCCGAGAAGAACTTCGCGTGGCGCAGTCGGAAGTTCCGCGAGGCGCTCGCCGGCGAACCGCGGCAGTTCCTCATGACGCAGTTCCAGATTCTGGACTCGTACCAGCACCTGTATCTGGTCTACGCCGAGGAGCCAAACCTCGAGAGGGTCGAGGAGATTTACCGGCGCATCGACGCGTTCGCCGGCGAAATCTGTGACCTCGCCGCGGGGACGTACGACCTCGTTGTCTTCTGCTCGGAGAACGGCGCGGCCAACACCTCGCCCGGGAGGACACACTACAACCGACCGTTCTACTCGCTGTCGAAGCCGATGGATCTCGGCGGCCGGACGAACATGCGAGACTTCCACGACCACCTCCTCTCGTGGGTAGCGATGGAGCCGAACCCGGCCACGCTCTCGACCGACGCCCACCGTCACCCGGGCGGCCGAGGGACCGTCCCGGTCGAACTCGGCTGAACGCGTGGGGGATTCGCAGACGCTGTGGCCCCCAGAAAGCTCGACTCCGGTCCGCGAGCGCGCGACGGTGTCAGTCAGCGCGTCGTTCGTCGGGTCGTGAGACGCTACCGTCGGTCCTCGTCGTGCCCTCGTCACCGGGGACGCCAGAGGGCGAGTCGGGGTCGACGGCACAGACGAAGTACGTCGAGCGGTTGGCGGCGATTCGGCGGTACACGCGTTCGCCGACGCGTGCGACCGGACCGAGGTCCATCGCGAAGGTGACTGGAGCGAACACTCTGAACTGGCGGAGGAGTTCGCGGAAGGCCCAGTACCCCTCGTGGGTCCGTCCGTCGGGGGTGAACAGGTACATCGAACGACTGTAGTCGACCGCGTCGTGGTCTTCTCTCTCGGCGTACTCGGACGGGACGTCCGACTGCGAGTAGAACGTCACCGTTCCATTCACGTCGAGATACTTGAACAGGTAGAGGCTGCGCGCACAGAAGAAACACGCCTCGTCGTAGACGACCACGACGGGCCGTGTGGAGACGAGACGCCTGTAGAGGACGTCCCAGGTGAAGAAGAGCAGGAACAGCGGGTAGACGTCGAAGAAGAACGGCCCGATAGCGACGGCGATGACGGCCTGCATCCCGAAGATTCCGAGGACGAAGGGTGCGAGCGGGAGGCCGAGCAGGATGGCCGGGAGGGTCCCCAGTTCGAGGACCAGGGTCCCGATGGCACTCGCCGTCACGAGTGCGGGATGTGAAACCAGGAACTCGCCGACCCCCCACGGACTCGGGTAGTAGAACGTCTCGATGAGCACGATTCGGCTGAGGTTCGTCGCCGTCGGCCACGCCCACAGCGGGCCGAGGATGGCCTTTATCTACCCCGCACCGAAGTAGACGATTCCCATCGTGAGGAGTCCCCACTTCAGCGCGTGGTGGCCGTGAGTCGACGGTTCGTCCGCCTTGAGGTGGTCGTTGAGCGAGGCGAGAGACTGGCTCGCCGTCCGTCGGACTGCGTCGACCGAGAGCTCGTTGTCCCGGTCGTACAGGGCGAAGAAGACGAGTAGATACGCCGCGAGGAACAGCGGCGTGGTCGCGCCCGAACCGTTCTGTGTGAACCGCACGACGCCCATGTGGACGAGGAACGTCGACGCGACGAAGGCGGTGAGGCGGAGGCGATAGCCGACGACGAACAACCCGAGAGCGACCACGGTGAGGAGCTGCTCGGCAGTCAACACCCACCAGAGTTCGGCAGGCGGGACGACGAACGCGTAGGTCGTCGTGTCGAGGACCGGCATCGACAGGAACGCCCGCCAGTCGTACCAGACGATCTTCCAGACGACGTACGAGCCGAGCAGGAACCGGGCGACGGCGTGGTTGATTGGCGACGTCCGGGTGGGGCTCCGGACGTAGTTGACGAAGCCGAGTCTGCCGAGCCAGCCGAGACGGTTGCGGAGGCTGCGACTCTCGTCGTACTCCCCGTGACGCCCAGCGGTCACGCCACCACCCCCCGCGTCGTGCCCGCGGCGGCGTCTGCCGAGACGCGGTCGGCCGCGTCGTCGGTCGCCCGGCCGCGTTCACTGGCCGAAGCGGGCAGGTACTCGTAGACGACCCACTCCTCGTGGGAGACGATGTCCGTCCCCGCCTCGTTGGTCGCGTAGTGCATCTCGTAGACGCAGATGCCGACGAACTCGCCGTACTGCGTCGTGTCGATGCGGTCCCAGCCGACGTCGAGTCCGTGCGGTGGGAACCGGACCGGCCGGAGGAACCGGCCGCCGCGCTCGACAGTCACGCGATACTCGCGTCCCCGTTCGAGGAGGTAGGCCGCGACCTCGTCGTTCGTCTCCTGGTCGTAGACTGTCGCCATCCGCTTCGCGGTACTCGTGGCCTTGATACCGTCGTTGGCGAACGGTGCCTGGCGGTCGTAGTTGAGTTCGCGCCCCGCGTCGTCGACGACGCGGATCTGGTAGCGGACCTCGTCCGCGTCCACGGTCGCCGGGAACTTGTGCCACGCGAAGAACGGTAGGAAGTGGAGGTCCGTGAGCGTCACCGACAGCAGACAGAAGACGAAGAGCAGGACGAACGCCTTCCGGACGCCGGGCCGGTCCTGATAGTGGATGGCGAGTCCGGCCACGACGACAGACCCCAGCAGTGTTACGACGGTCAGGACGGGGACAAGTGGACCTAGCAACTCTACCGCACTGAGCCCGATGAGCACCATGATGTTATAATGATACATATCGAGGATATCGGTATTTGTTACATAAAACAGCGTCAAAAGCACTCGAGGCGCGTTAGAACGTTTCTAACCGAGAACGAGAAGAATATCAAATTTTCGTAAATCACTCGCCGGGGCGACAGTCGGAGTCGACTCTCGGCCGATTCACAGGTAGCCGAGGTCGCGGAGTCGAGCCTCGGCGAACGAGCCGACCACCTCGCGTTCTCCGCGCGCCACGTCCCGTGCCCGGGCCTTCGCGTCGGCCGCGTCGTCGGCGAAGTAGTGGGTCGTCCACGCGGGGAGCGAGACGCCCTCGCCTCTCCGTTCCTCCCAGGACGGACGGCCGGGGTCGAGACGGTACGCGACTGTGTTCCCCAGCGAGTCCCACACGTACTTGTCTTCGCCCTCGTACGTCGCCCGGATGAGCCGGTCGAAGTACGACTCCTCCTCGGGTGTGAGGTCCACCGTCCCGGGCGAGAGTCCGACGACTTCGGCGGCGATGCGTTCGCGGGTGACGTCCGGGAACTCCCCACGGGCGAGGCCGACGAGCAACTCGCGTAACTGGAGGTGCGAGACGAGGTCGGTCACTGTCGTCGGTCGCTCGACGGGCGCGTCGACGACGACGCAGGGGACGTGTAACAGCCCCTCCGAGAGGCTGGAGGTGTGTTCGAACAGGTAGCCGTCGGCCTCGCCGGCCAGGTTCTCGCCGTGGTCGGCGGTGACGACGAACGTCGTGTTCCCGTCGGTTTCGTCGCGAACGGACTCGATGAACTCCACGACGAGACGGTCGAGATACTCGACGGAGGCTCCGTACAACTGTTCGAACCGGTCCAGAAACTCACGATTCTCTTCGACCCGCCCCTCGCGGTTGACCTCCCACTTGACACGGTAGAAGTCGTCGGCGGAGCTCCATCCGCGGGGGACCGAGTGGAGCGACCCGTCGATACCGCGAAACGGGTAGTGCGGCTGGTGGGCGTCCATGAAGTTGACGAACTGGACGAACGGTCCCTCCGTCTCACGGACCTGCCTGAGCGCCTCGTGGGAGACGGTGGTCCCACCCTTGTCGTGGAAGGAGACGGGAAGTCGACCCAGGAGTCGGTTCGCCTGGTAGGCCGCTACGTTCGCAGTGTACTTCCCCAACTGACCGCGGCCGTGGGCCGCGCGGACGTAGTTGACGCCGCGTCGGAGACCGGTTCCCTCGACCCCGAGCGGTTCCCACGCGTCCTGGAAGACCACTTTGGGGTCGACGCCGACGAACCGGTCGAACAGCGTGTCGAAGCCGTACCGCGGTCCGGCGAAGAGGTTCGCGCTCACGCCGAGCGCGGTGTACCCGTCGCGGGCGAGGTCACCGACGACGGTGTCCCCGCGGGAGAGCGTCGCGAAGTCCCTGTTGTGAGTGTGGATGCCGTGCTCGTGTGGGAGCGTCCCCGTCAGCATCGAGGCGTGGCTGGGCGAACTCCACGCCGACGCGGCTCGACACTGCTCGTAGGAGACGTCCGCCTCGGCCGCGAGTCGCGTCGCGAAGCGGTCGAAGTAGTCCTTTCTGACCGTGTCGAGACAGATGAGGACGACGTTCCGTTTCATGTGGGTTCAGGAGGCGCGAGGAGGTCATAGACATGGGCTGGCTAACGTCGAGCGCCCGGAGATTATGTGTCGGCTATCCGCCCGGCCGTCCCCGAGTGTTCAGGCGAGGTTCCGCCGGATGAGCGCGAGCACCGAGCGGAGGTCGTAGTCGGTCGTCGAATCGACGACCAGTACGGCGGCCGCGTACACGCCGATTCCGACGACGACGAGCACGACGAACTCGAGGGCGGGCGCGAGCGTGAGACTCTCGCGAACCGCGTAGACGACACTGCCCATCGCGAGACTCGTCGCCGTCGGGTACGCGAGCGTCCGTGCGAACTGTCTGCCCGTCCCGTCGACGAGCTTCAGCCCCCAGTAGTTCGCCAGTGGCTCGGAGGTCAGGAGGGAGGCGACGATGATCGCTCCGGCGGTCCCGACCACGCCGTAGGCGTCGGTCGCGGGGTAGATGAGGAGTGCGACCACGACGAGTTTCCAGAGCTTCACCTTCGTCTCGAGGTCCGGTCGTCCCAGCGCGCGGAACAGCGGCCCGACGTTCGCGCCGACCGAGAGCAACAGGCCCCAGGCGGTGAGCACCTGCAGGACCGGGACCATCGGCAGCCACTCCTCGCCGAGAAAGCCCGCGACGAACGACGGCGCCGTCACCAGGATACCGACGCTCACGGGAAACGTGAGGAAGCTCGTGAACTGCAGGACGCGGAAGTACGCCGACCGGACGGCCGGCAGGTCGTCCTGGAGCTTCGAGTAGGTCGGGAACATCGTCGAGGAGATGACCTTCGTAATCTCCGTCGCGGGCGCGTTCGCCAGACGGTACGCGAGCTGGTAGAGGCCGAGCGCCGTCGCACCGAGGAACCAGCCGACGAAGACGTCGTCGCCCTGCCCGAGCAGGAACGCCGTCACGGATGCGCCCATGATCCACTTGCCGTAACCGAACAGTTCGCGACCCTTGCCGACGTCCGCACGGAACGACGGGCGATAGTCGTGGATGTGATACGAGACGACCGTCCGCGTCGCGTCGCCCGCGAGCTTCCCGATGACGAGCGCCCACACGCTCCCCGTCGCGAACGCGAGCACGAGCGCGACGCCCACGTCCACGACTGCCCCCGAGAGCTGGTAGACGAACTGGCGGTGGAACTCGAGGTTCTTCTGGAAGTACATCACGGCGGGGTTCCGCAGACCGAGGAGGAGCGGCGAGATGCCGATGGCCCGGACGAGGTCGACGCTCCGCGGCTCGCCGAAGAAGGCCGCCACGTGCGGCGCGACGACCCACGCGACGCCCGCCAGTACGACCCCGCGGACGACCTGCAGCACCCACGCGGTGTCGAGGTACGCATCGACGTTCTCTTCCCGGCGCTGGATGAGTGCCGCGTCCATCCCCAGGTTCGAGAACACCTCCAGCACCGCGAGGGTGAGCAACGCGATTCCGAGGAGTCCGAGCGCCGTCGGGCCGAGCAAGCCGGCGACGACGACGAGGGTGACGAGCTGGAGGCCGCGGGTCCCGGCCGTGATGGCCGACGCCCACAGTCCACTCTTGACCGCTCGCTCCGTGAGGTTCCCGCCCGGTGTCAGCCTGGCGACAACTCCTCGCAATCTACTTCCTGGCACTGGTCTGTCCACCCGTTGCCGGTGTGAGCGTATGAGTATGGCCTGCCCAACCGTCCCGTGGCGGTGACGTTCGTCCCCGGCGAACGGCCGCAGTCGACGACCCGCGGCCGTTCGGGCCTGTCGCGTCGGCGACCGGTCGGCAGTAGAAATAACGTTCATATAACCAGTCAGATACCGGAACGACGAGTCGGTAAATCTGAGCGTTAAGCTCCGATATTATTCTCCACGCACGTTCCGTCTGCAGATTGGTGTGTCTAACTTATTGTCTGTACCGTGTAGGACGAGGAAAGAAACAGTCAGTCGTCCTATCATGACCCGACACCTCCACTCCATCCCTTCCGCCCGCTCGTTCGTCACCGCACTCTTCGCGTTCCTCATGGTGACCGGTTCTGCCGTGGCGTTCGTTCAGGTCGGTGTCGGGACGGTCGCCGGGGCCGCCGCTCCAGTCGACGCTGCCCGACCTGCACTCGACGGGGCCGGCGTCGACTCGAGCACCGGTGGCTCGTTCGCCGCGATCAACGACAGTCACCTCCCCGGCCAGTTCGTCACCGAGACGGTCGTCGGCGGACTGGCACAGCCGGTCATGGTCGAGTTCCTCCCCGACGGGCGGATGCTCCTCCTCCAGAAGGGAGGCATTATCTACATCGTCGACCCCGCGACCGGGCAGAAGGAGGTATACATGCAGTTCCCGAACGGGAGCGGGAAGGACGAACTCGAGGACCGAAACGAGAAGGGCGTCACCTCCATCGCGCTCGACCCGAACTTCGAGGAGAACGGTTACCTCTACATCTACTACACCTACCAAGTCGAGAACCTCCTCGGATACAACCAGATCAGCCGGTTCACTCACGCCGAGAACAGCGGCGGACTGTCTTCTCGCAGCAGTCTCGACTCCGAAGTCGTCATCTGGCGCGACAACGAACCCTGGGAGTCGTGCTGCCACTACGGCGGTGGGATGGGCTTCGGGCCGGACGGGAAGCTCTACCTCGCCACCGGCGAGGAGTTCGACGGCGACCAGGCACAGAACCTCAGTCGTGCGGGCGGGAAGCTCATCCGTATCAACAAGGACGGCACCATCCCGAGCGACAACCCGTTCGTCGACACCCCCGACGCACTTCCCGAGATTTACGCGTACGGTCTCCGGAACCCATACCGCGCCACGTGGGACTTCCCGACCAGCCGCTTCTACATCGGCGAGGTCGGCGGCAACGACAACACCAACGCGTACGAGGACATCCACGTCGGCCGGAAGGGGGCGAACTACGGCTGGCCGAACTGTGAGGGGATGTGTACCGACCCGGCGTACGACGACCCCATCTACACCTACCCGCACGAGGGAACCGGGGCGTCGGTCACCGTCGGAACCGTCTACCGCGGGAACAACTTCCCGAGTGAGTACGCCGGGACGCTCTTCTACGGCGACTACGTCCGCGGCTGGATCAAGTATCTGACGCTCGACTCGAACGGCGACGTCGTCTCCTCGACGGACTTCGCGACCGACGTGGGGTCCGTCGTCGACATCGCGGAGGGACCGGACGGGGCGCTCTACTACGTCGACATCTACTCGGCCGACACCGGCTCCGGCAGCGTCCAGCGCATCGTCTACGACAGCGCGAACGAGGCCCCGGTCATCGACTCGGTGAGCGCCACCCCGACGAGCGGATCGGCCGGCAGCACGGTCGACTTCACCGCCAGTGCGACCGACCCGAACGGGTTGCCGTTGACCTACACCTGGACGTTCGGTGACGGGGCGACTGCGACGGGACAGACCGTCCAGCACACGTACACCGACGTCGGCGTGTACAGCCCCATCGTCGAAGTCTCGAACGGGGAGCGGACGACGACGTCCGACCCCATCACCATCTCCATCGGCGAGCCCCCGACGGCGTACATCGACCAGCCGGCGGACGGAACGCTGTTCCGTGCGGGCGAGACGATCAACTTCAGCGGCTACGCCGTCGACCCCGACGACGGGGCGCTACCCGCCAGCCAGCTCCAGTGGGAGTCGCTCTTCTTACACAACGAGCACACCCATCCGGGGGTCGTCGTCGACGGCGACTCCGGGTCGTTCGTCGTCTCCTCGTCCGGGCACGACTACTCCTCGGACACCGGCTACTCGATCACGCTCATCGCGACCGACTCGGACGGTCTGTCGAACAGCACGAGCGTCCGCATCTACCCGGACAAGGTCAACGTCGCTCTCGACACCAACCAGACCGGACTGAGCCTGACGCTCGACACCATCCCCCGGTCGACACCGTACGTCCACGACACGCTCATCGGGTTCGAACACCAGCTCTCTGCGCCCACAGAGCAGTGCGTCGACGGCGTCCGGTACGAGTTCGTCTCGTGGTCAGACGGCGGCGCACGGACCCACACGTACACCGTTCCCGACACTGACTCGACGGTCACAGCCGACTACCGCCCGGCAGGCTCCTGTGGTGACCTGCCGGTGACGGACGGGCTGGCGCTGCACCTCGATTCGACGAGAGGCGTCACCACCTCGGGCGGGGCCGTGACGGCGTGGGCGGACCAGTCGGGCAACGGGAACGGCCTCTCGGCTAATGGTGGACCGACGCTCGCGACGAGTCCGACGGGCGCACAGGTCGTGCGGTTCGACGGCGTCGACGACGTCGCCTCGCGGACGGGCGGCCTCACGGGCGTCCCGACCAACAACGGCGACCGGACGATGTTCGTGGTCGCGGAGTACC
>NZ_JBEPXO010000013.1:0-56606 GCF_041641895.1 Salinigranum sp.
TTGAAGACCTCGAGGCGCTGGCGGCGGGCCTCGCGTTCGGTGATGTCGTTGAGTGCGATAGTTCGGCCGACCGTGGTGCCGTGTGAGTGGTCGATGTCGGAGGGAACCGCCTCGAGCGTGCGACGGCACCCGTCGACGAGAACGTCGAACGTCTCGCCACCGTCCGCGAAACCCTCCGCCTCGAGGACAGCGGCGGGAACGAACGCCGAGAGCGGAGCGCCGACGGCGGCGTCCGTAACGCCGAGTAACGCCCGCGCCTTCTCGTTGAGTTCGACGACGCGGTCGTCGCCCGTGACGATGACCACGCCGACCCCGAGGTCGTCGAGCGCCGCCTGCCGCCCCCGATAGCTCGTCGCGGGGACGAGGTCGAACAGGTCGAACCGGAAGAGGGCGTAGCCGAAGGTGAGCCCCGTCACCGCGAGCGCCATCGGCGTGAAGTCGACGGCTGCGAGGGGACCGACCTGGAAGGTGCGTTTGACGTGGGCGACGGTCGGGACGACGGAACCGACGACGAGCGCGAGCGTCTGGTTGCGGTACAGGGTGGTGTGTGCGGCGAGCGTGTCGACGAGGAGCGCCATCCCTGCACCGACGAGGACGTACCCGTACGCGGCGTGCGCGTAGTGCCAGAGCGCGGGGTCGTAGGTGACCGTCGCCGCGCCGAACGTGGGCGTGACGCGGTATGCCGTCCAGATGAGTGGCCGCAGCGTGGGGAGAGCGACGACGGCGAGGGTCGCGGTGGGGAACACCGCGAGTGCGACGACGGTGCGCCGGGTGAGGTACTCCGCACGACCGGTGTAGCCGAGGGCGAACGCCAACCAAGCGGGGGCGATGAGCGCCTTCCCGACCTCGATGGGTACCTCCATCCACACGCGGACGGTCGGGTCGAAGACGGTGAGCGCGACGGCGTACGAGAGCGACCACACCGTCGCGCCGACCATCAGGAGGGCGAACGCGGTCGACCCCGGTTCCGCTCGCTCGAACCAGGCGTACAGCGCGAGAGCGAGCGAGGTGCCGCCGGCGAGGAGGGCGCCGAAGACCAGCGGCGAGAACCCCGGGAACATACCCACTCTCCGGTGCGCGTGGACAAAAATCCTCGTGGAATTGATAGTGTGCCTTTACGATACGTTGAGAGGCCTCCCTGACAGCGAGTCACACCCCCCTCTCGCCCGGGACGACGCACTGCTCACCCCGTCGCGCGACCGGGAGTGGTCCGCGCCGACCGGGCGAGGATGTAGACGATGGGGACGAGGATGACCGCACCGACGACGAACGGGAGCGGGAAGCCGACGACGTAGAGGGCGGCCATCGCGGGCGGACCGACCGTCCGACCGAGACTCCCCGCACCCTGGGTGACACCGAACGCGTCGCCCTGACGGTCGGCACTGGCACGCGTCGAGACCAGCGTGGACAGGGAGACATTCAGGAGGCTGTTCCCGAACGAGAGGAGCGCGCCGTCGACGAGCAGCACGAACAGTTCGCGGGTGAACCACGCGGGGCCGCCCAGTGGGGGGAGGAGCCGTCCGACGTCCGGCGAGAACGGGAGGAGGAGGAGCGAGACGAGGAGGAAGACGGCACCGACGACGGCGAGTCTGTCCTCGGGGTACCGGGTCGAGAGCCGACCGACGAGCACCCCCTGGTTCAGTGCTCCGAGGAAGCCGATGTAGGTGAGGAAGAAGGCGGTCTGGGTGGCGTCGTAGCCGTAGACGTCGGCCGCGAACGGGATGAACATCACCTGCACGCCGGAGAAGGCGAGCGAGAGGAGGAAGAAGGAGACGACGAGGCCCCTGAGTCGGAGGTTCGAGAGCGCCCCGACGAAGCTCCCGACGAGCGTCACCCGCGCCGCCGGTCCGCGCGCCCGGTCGGGTTCGGGGAGGAACAGTGCCGCCGACGCCAGCGCGAGGAGGCTGAGCGTCGCCGCGCCGAACGAGGGGAGCGAGAACCGCGTCGCCGGGACGACGGCCGGGAGGACGTCACGCGCGACGCCGACGACGGCGTCGCTGGCGAGAACGCCTCCGAGTGCCGGCCCGAAGATGAAGCCGAGGCTGAACGACGCGCCGATGAGGCCCAGGGAGGCGGCGCGGCGTTCGAGCGGCGTCACGTCCGCGACGTACGCCTGTGCCGTCGCGATGTTGCCGCCCATCGCGCCGGCGAGCATCCGCGAGGCGAACAGCGTCGCGACGCCCGCGACGACGCCGGCCGTCGAGAGTATCTCACCGGCGAGGCCGAAGACGGTCCAGGCGACGACGCTACCGGCGAGTGAGAGCATGAGCACCGGCCGTCGTCCCCGCGCGTCGGAGACTCGCCCGAGGAGTGGGGCGAAGACGAACTGCATGAGCGAGTACGACGCCGCGAGCAGGCCGATGAAGACGTCGCTGACGCCGAAACTACGGACGTAGAAGGGGAGGATGGGGATGACGACGCCGAAGCCGACGAGGTCCAGGAAGACGACGAAGATGACGGTGGCGAGCGCCCGGCGCGGCGTAGTCACGGTGGCCGTGGACGACTCGGGGACCGCCATACCGGTCGGAGCAGTGGGAGGTGCTTCGGCCTGTCGGTTCTCGCCCCGTTCAACCCCGGTGGCGGTCGACGACGCGCTTCGCCGACTCGGCCTTCTCCTTCCAGCCGTAGCCGGCCTCGTAGACGTGGCGTTTCTTCTCGACCAGTTCGCCGGGGGACGTCTCCTCGAAGCCGCCGCGGTCCCACGTGCCACTGTCTTCGAGCCACGCGACGACGTTCTCCTTCGTCTCGGCCCACGAGAGACCGACCATCTCGTACCAGGCGATCATCGCGAAGACGGCGTTGTCGTGACAGCCCGGGACCGACCCGTACTCGTAGAGCGTTCGGAGCGGTTCGACCGTCGGCTCCGACACCTCCTCGCGGTACTCCTCGGCGGTGCGGAGGCGGAGGACGCCGTTTCGCTCCGTGAGGCGGTCCTCGTGTTTCAGTTGGCGGAGCGCCGCCTCGTGGAGCGCCGACCAGTCAACGGCGTCGCGGAGCGCGTCCTCACGGAGCGGCGACGCCGACAGGCGGGCGAGGAGGTCGACGTAGGCGCGCTCGACTTCGGCCCACGGGGTCCCCTCGAACCGGCAGTCGGTGCCGTGGAGGCTGTTCGTGCTCCGACAGGCCGGACAGGGGTAGCTGAACCGCGGCACGCCCCCCGCTTGGCGTCGACTCGTAATAGGTTCGGTGGTCGGCGCGCGGACGGGGAGCGACCCGATGGCGGACAGGCGGCACGTCGGCGTCGGAGGACGGTGTGCCGCACGACCGCGAGGCGTCCTCCACGAGGGTCAGCGCACACCGGTGGTGGCTGCGGTATCGTATTTGAACGCTCGGTGGGAGGGTGGGCGACTACGGGACGGCCGACGTCACCCCGGCCGCGAGCGCCGGCCCCCCGGTCACCAGCGCGGCGCCGAGGACGATCAAGAGCGCTCCGACGACGACCCCGCGGGTGACCCGTTCGAGGTCGCCGAGGAGTCGCCAGGAGAAGAAGACGGTGAACAGCGGGGCCGTCGCGATGAGCGGGTCGACCACGGCGATTCGTCCCTCGGGGTGGGCGAGCGCCGTGAACATCGAGAGGAGGGCGACGGCGGTGATGAGACCGCTGACGGCGAACACGGCGTACGACCGCCGGGGGCGACCCAGCACCCGACTTCGACCGGCGACGGCGACGTACGCACCGAGCGTGACGAGGGCGGCGAGTTCGTTGACGGCGACGGCCTCGAGCGGCGTGGCCTCCGCGGCCGAGAGCCCCCACCGCCGGGCGACGTTACCGACCGCGAAGGCGGCTGCGGCGACCAGCGGGACGAGGAGGTCCCGTCCCGACCACCCCCCGAGGTCACCGCCCTTCGCGACAGAGAGGACGCCCAGGCCGACGACGAGGACGACGATGCCGACGGCCGTCGGGAGCGTCAGCGGTTCGCCGAGGAACCCGACGGCGAGCGCCGTGGCGAACAGCGGGCGGGCGCTGACGACGGCACTGGAGATGCTCGCCCCGACGCGGGCGTTCCCGGCGAAGATGGCCAGTCGACCCAGCGCGGTGCCGACGGCCCCGGCGGCGGCGAAGACGGCGAGTGTCCCCAGCGTGAGGCCGCCGAACGGGTCGTCCTGGAGCAACGCGAGCGCGAGCAGGTAGACGGAGGAGTCGACGACCACGACGGTGAACGCCGCCTGCAGCGGTGTACCGCCGTCCGACAGCGCCCGCTTCTCGATGACGGGCGTGAACCCCCACATGAGGGCGGGGAGGAACGCGAGGAGGAGGACGAGGGGCGGGGCCGAGAGGTCCATACGGGGAGACGACTACACACGGGCATAGACCACACGGAAGCGGACAGCGGCGAGAGACGACGGGGAGCGGACCGTCGTGTTTATTCGACGCGGCCCGCAACGCACACCAGACCAGATGTCACGGGAGGTGCGTCACGCGCGGTACCCGTTCTTCAGCGCGGCGAGAGAGGCCGTCCGGGAGGCCGACCTGTCGCTCATCGGACTCGTCGAGCGCGACGCCCCGGCCGTCGAGCGGGCGCGCGAGCGGGTCGAGCGGGCGCTCACCGCCGGGACGACGGCTCCCGAGGAACCCGACCGGTGGGACTCACGGGACGAACTGCTCTCGTACCCCATCGCACGCATCCTCGTCTCGCTTCTCGACGACCGGGCGGCCGTCGAGAAGTACGCGGCTGCGGAGGCGGCGACGGCCGCCGAGCGGTTCGAATCGGACTTCGCGTCCGACGACGACGGCCTGCGGAGCGTCGAACGCGTGGGCGTCAGCCGCGAGGAGGTGCTCGCGGAGTTCGGCGTCGACGCCGAACCCGAGTCGCGACGAGTCCAGAGCGGCCGGCGCTGGTACTGGGTCGGACTGTCGACGTATCTCACCTTCTCCGACCCCGACTGGGGCGAGGACTGGCGCTTCGTCAACCGGGAGGTGAGAGACGGCGACGTCCGTGTCGAACAGTCGGAACTCGACCGTCTCGTCGAGGAGGCCGTGCGTCGGCGCGTCGCCGAGGGTCTCCCGTTCGACGTCCGCGAACGCAACCCGGAACTCGCGACAGCGCTCGAACCGACGCTCGCCTCGGTGCGACAGTTGCTCACCGCGGGCCACGCGCCGACGTCGGGCGTCGGCGTCGTCGACCCCTCGCTGTTCCCGCCCTGTGTGAAGGCGCTCCTCGAGCGCAGTCGTGACGGCGAGACGCTCCCGCCCGAATCGCGGTTCGCGCTCACGGCGTTCCTCGTGGCGCTCGGCCTCGACGGGGAAACCATCGCGTCGGTCGCAGGGCTCGACGAGGAGGCGACGACGACGCAGGCCGAGTTCCTCCGCGACCGGGAGGGGGTGCAGTACCCTTCGCCGTCGTGTGCGACGATGCAGGCGTACGGCGACTGTGTGAACCGCGACGAGCGCTGTGAGCGCATCACGCACCCGCTGTCGTACTACAAGACGGCCGTCGAAGCCAGCGGTGGGACCGACGGGACGGCGGCAGTCGAAGCCGCGGACGGCGGAGACGACCGCTGAGTGTCGTCAGTCACTGAGACGAAGGGACGGCGAGGAGGCGACGTGAGACGAGTGTGGAGTCGGTGCGTGTCGAGTGCGCTCCCGAGCGGGGACGTGCAGGACCTGCTCACTTCGCGAGGAAGAGACCGACGCCAGCCATCAGGAGGATGAACAGGACGATGCTCCCGATGAGGGCGAGTCCGCCGGTGCTCCCGAGGCCGCCGTCGTTGAACGTCACGCCGATGCCGACGATGATGCCGATGAAGACGAGGACGGTGACGATGGAGACGACGATCTTCCGGCGCATCTCCGCTTCGAGAGCCATTGTCTGCTGACGCTTCCCCCGACGGTCTGAAAAGTGCTTCGAAGCGAGGGCGGACAGGGGCCGAGAGCGGCAGAATCGGCCGATACGGGTCGTCGGGACGAAGACTTACGCCCGTCGAGCACCTACCAGAACACGAGATACCGGCCCGCTGTCGGGTCTCATCATCATGACGCACCCAGCACACACACCCGCGTCACAGCACACACGACTCCCACCGGCGGGCGCGACGGGCCGCGCGCTCCGCGCCCGCACCGAACCGATGACCGTTCGCCCGCTCCGCGACCGCCGGTACGTCGTCGAGACAGAGGGGGGCACGTACGTCGTCGACCTCGACCGGCGCACGTGCACCTGTCCGGACCACGCCATCCGTGGCTCGCGCTGCAAGCACCTCCGCCGCGTCGCCATCGAAGTCACGGAGCGCCACGTCCCGGCGCCGGGGGAGCGGCCGGCCGTCTGTGCGGTCTGTGGCCGGGAGACGTTCGTCCCGTTCGACGCGACGGGCGCACAGCTCTGTGAACGCCACGTCCGCCGCCCCGGAGACGTCGCCGTCGACCGGGAGAGGGGAGCGACGCTGCTCGTCGTCGGCGTCACCACCGCCCGGGCCGACGCCGTCGAGACCCACGAGGGACGCCTCGTCGCCGACTACGAGTCCAACCGTCACTACGGCAGCCACGAGCCCGTCGTCGACGCGGTGTACCTCGAAGACGACGAGCCACGGAAGCGATACCGATTCCCGGCCTCGCGCCTCCGGCCGCGGCGGGGGGCGGACGAGACGAGGCCGGAACCGCGCCGCGGCCGGGCGCTCCCGGCCGAGGACGAGGCCGACGTCGCGTCGGAACACGGCGGGGACGCGAGGCGGACCCCCCGACGCGAGGGCGGCACCCCCATCGGGGTCGGGTCGACCGCCTGAGGTCCGCCGCGGCGGCCGTGAGTGCCCGCGTTAAGTCGTCCGGGCGCCTCTCTCCGGTATGGATTCCGCCGTCGACACGACCCATCCAACGGACCCAGCGTGGCTCGACCGGGGCCTGTTCCCCGTCGAGTCGTCGTACCTGCGCCTCCCCGAGGGCCGACTCCACTACGTCGACGAGGGCCCGCGTGACGGGTCGACGGTACTCTGTCTCCACGGGAACCCGACCTGGTCGTTCCTCTACCGTGACCTCGTGACGAGGCTCGCGCCTCGTCTGAGAGTCGTCGCACCCGATTTGCTCGGGTTCGGCCTCTCGGAGAAGCCCGAGGACTTCTCGTACCTGCCGCGCGACCACGCCCGCGTCCTCGACCGGGTCGTCGACGAACTCGCGCTCGACGACGTCGTCCTCGTCGTCCACGACTGGGGCGGTCCTATCGGACTGGACTGGGCGACGCGACACCCCGACCGGGTCCGCGGCGTGGTCGTGACGAACACGTGGATGTGGCCCCACGACTCGGCGCACGTCCGGCGGTTCAGTCGCCTCCTCGGGGGGTGGCTCGGCCGCGAGGCCATCCTGCGGTTCAACGCGTTCGCTCGCGTCGTGGTCCCGTTCGCGTTCGCCGACCGCTCGCGACTCTCGCCCGACGTCCGCCGACACTACGTCGCGCCGCTCGTCTCGCGGAGCGCGCGGAAGGCGTCGTGGGTGTTCCCGCGCGAACTCGTCGGGTCGAGCGCGTGGCTCGGGGCACTGTGGGAGCGACGGACGGCGCTGGAGGCGAAACCGATGCTGCTCGTCTGGGGACGCGCTGACCCGGCGTTCGGCGGGGAACTCGACCGGTGGCGGAAGTCGTTCCCGCGGGCGCGGACGGTCAGTTTCGGCGACTGCGGCCACTACGTCGCAGAGGAGAAGGGCCGGGCGCTCGCGGCCGCCGTCGAAGGGTTCCTCGAGACGCTCTAGCCCTGGTCGACGTCGTCGAGCGTCGTCCGTTTCGAGCGCCCGACGAACTCGTCGAAGTCCTCGCCGTCTGCCAGCGCCGTCTCCTTCTTCACCCGGTAGTTGCCCCCGTCGGTGACGTAGAGGTCGCCCGGGTGGAAGAAGTACCAGTCCTCGCGGTCGAAGCGGACGGCGATTCGAGCCTTGGCACCGAAGTTCTGTGCGAAGTAGATGAGCGCCTCGACCTCCTCGCCGGTGAGATAGATGGGGTCGCCGGCGCTGGCCTTGGCCTCGATGGCGTAGAACACCTCGCCGTTGCCGGCGAGGACGTCGGGGAGTTCGCGGGTCGTCGCGCTCCCGGAGGCGGGCGCGCGCATGACGGCGAAGCCGGCCTCGTCGAGTCTGTTGACGAGTTCGCGCTCCCGACGGTCGCCCTTGCGGTTCGCGGACATGACCGGACCTCGTGGACGCGCGGTATTAAGGGTTGAACCACGCAGTGACGGACTGAATCGCGTGCGAGAAGAGGACGTATCGTCACTACGGGTGCTCAGAAACCAACGGAGGACGAGTTAAACCGTGTGAGGTGTCGAGGTTCGCGGGACTGGCCGTTCTCAGACGCGGGGGCCGACACCAGACCCGACTACGACTGCTGTGGGAGTCTATCCACCGAACTGGAGTGGTTCGGACGAGGTTGCTGCCGCGCCGTCGACGTCAGGTGGCCGACCACGTACTCCGCATCCCTGCCGACGCCGGTAAACAGCCCCGACGTCATCGCGTACAGGAAGAACAAGCCGACGAAGTACAGTCCCGGCTCGTCTGGGACGATACCACGCACGTGGACGGGCTCTTTGGGCTGTTCCTCTCCGTCGAAGATTGGGAAGTCCATCCACGAGAAGTCGGGGCGGAAGCCAGTGCACCAGATGACGTTCTCGACGTCGAGGACGTCGTCGCCGACAACGGGACGACTCTCGCGGACGCCGGTCGTGCGAGGCACCCGCTCGACGCCGGCCGCGGCCAAGTCACTCGGCTTCGTGCGCACCAGCGGGCCACCCTGTGAGAGCACCTTCGGACGGAGACGGCGCCCGACCGGCGTCCCCGTCGTGAGGATTCGATGGAAGAGCACGCGCATCACGAACGGGACTCCGAGGTGACGGCCGACCCACGAGTCGATGTGAAACGGCACGTGGCCGACGTCCCGGCCCGACAGCCACGTTTCGTGTCCGTCGGCAACGTCGAGTGCGATTTCGGCACCGGAGTTGCCCGCCCCGACGACGAGCACGCCCCCGTCTCGAAGCTGGCCGGGGTTGCGGTAGTCGCTCGTGTGCAGCTGGACGACGTCCTCGGAAAGCTCCACCGCGAAATCCGGGACCTTCGGGACCTGGTAACTGCCCATCGCCACAACGACGTTGTCCGCCTCGACCCGCCGGTCGCCCGCGGTGACGATGAAGCTGTCTCCGCTCCGTTCCAGCCCGTCCACGCGGACGCCGAGCTCGACGGGCAAGTCGAACCGCCGAGCGTAGGTCTCCAGGTAGTCGGCCACCTCGTCCTTCGTGGGGAAGGCGTACGGTGAGCCCGGAACGTCCATCCCCGGTAGGCTCGAGTAGCGGGCGGGAGTGAACACCTGGAGGGAATCCCAGCGGGCCCGCCACGCGTCGCCGACGCGGTCGCTCGCGTCGAAGATGACGAAGTCCTGCTCGTGCTGCTGCAGGTAGTACCCGGTCGCCAGTCCGGCCTGGCCACCGCCGATAACGACGGTATCGTATCGTTCGATCATGCGTTCGTTCCCCGGGAAGCGTACGCGCCGAAGGGAAGTGATGATGCCGCGTGCAGGATTTCACGCCCTGAAACCTCGGAAGCCGGGCCCCTGCGACGTCAGCGGCTCCCAGGTGACCGATCGGTCAGTCCGCGGGTGGTTCTCGTCACCCGTGGCATCACGATGGCGTGCGGGATTCGAAGGCAGTAGGGTCGACCGGGGACGCCTCCGCGCGAACCTGCTCGAATACAGAGATAGCCCAGTCACGGGCCGCCGGGGCGTCGGTGTCGATGACCGCGACGAGCGCCCCAGTCTCGGCGTCGTGGCAGCAGATGCCGGCCCGGTCGTCCACGATGCCGAGACCGCAGCGGTCGCCGTCGGGGAGATGGTCGTGGACGAGAACGGTCGCGTTCTCGCAGGCAGTGACCTCCATGACCCGACCCGGGTTCCAGGCAAACATCCCCTCCAGAGCCTCGGGGGTAAACACGTATTCGAACGTCATTCCCTCGAGGACCGCGCCGCAGGCCGTCTCCAGGTTGCTCGACTTGTAGACGATGTTGTCGAACCCGCGCAACGACGAGGTAGACGAAATGAGCTGGCCGAGGCGCTCGACGGGCTCGTAGGGATAACCTGGCCCGGGGTAGGAGACCACCGCGTCGGCGAAGAGGTCGACGGCGAAACCCGGCATCTCCACCGGCAGCCACTGCCAGACGTCGCGGAGCTTCTTTTCGATATCCATCGCGTCCCGGAGGGAGAAGAACCGATCGGCGACGTACTCTCCGAGTGGGGTCAGCCCGTACGTGGGGCCGTCCCTGACGAGCCATCGACGCTCGTCGAAGTCGGCGAGCACCCGCCCGACGGTCGGCGAGGAGGCACTGGTGGCCTCACACAGCTCTCGACGGTCGGTCGGTCCGTCGCGCAACGTTTCGAGGACGCCGACGCGGTGGGCCGACGTGGCCAGGAACCGGATGTTGTCGATTCCCGCAGTCATATGCGATGTAGGAGAGCGAGTAGCTTAGTCTTTCTACCGCAGGGAGAGAGGCGACGCTACGTTCGAGGCCCTCGGGAGGCTCGAGCGGCGTATCCTCCGCCTGCTCCCCAGCCCCGCACCCAATGGTGGCGACGCTCCTCGTTCGCGGTGCTGACGTGGCTGTCACCACTTGCTGCGATTGCGCCCTCTTGCAGCACGCCCGCAGAGAACTATCACCGGCCGAGACAGAGCCGGCGAGTTGTCACTGTGGTCGCCGCGTGCGCCCGGCCCGCCGGCGGAGGTGTTACGTCCCGTGGTCCCAGGAGTTCATGTACTCGGCCTGCTCGTCGGTGAGCGAGTCGTACTCGATGCCCTCGGCGGCGAGTTTGATTTCGGCCACCTCCCGGTCGAGTTCGTCGGGCACCTCGTGGACGCCCGCGTCGTACTTCTCACCACGCTCGACGAGTTCGCGGACGCAGACGGCCTGGACGCCGAACGACTGGTCCATCACCTCGACCGGGTGGCCGAGCGCGATGGGGGCGGCGAGGTTGACCAGTCGACCCTCGGCGAGGACGTTCAGCCGACGACCGTCCGCCATCTCGTACGCCTCAACGCCGTCGCGCGCCTCGTACTGGTCGACCGCCATGTCCGAGAGCTGGTCGAGGTTGACCTCGACGTCGAAGTGGCCGGCGTTCGCGAGGAGGACGCCGTCCTGCATGACCTCGAAGTGCTCGCGGGTGACGACGTCGCGGTTCCCGGTGGTGGTGATGAAGACGTCGCCGACTTCGGCGGCCTCGGCCATCGGCACGACGTCGTACCCCTCCATGTGCGCCTCCAGCGCCCGGCGGGGTTCGACTTCGGTGACGACGACGTTGGCGTTCTGTCCGGCAGCCTTCTTCGCGACGCCCTTCCCGCAGTAGCCGTAGCCGGCGACGACGACGGTCTTCGACGCCCACGAGAGGTTCGTCGTCATCGCGATGGTCGCCAGCGCCGACTCGCCGGTACCGTGGACGTTGTCGAACAGCGTCTTCATCGGCGTGTCGTTGACCGCGAACACCGGGTAGCGGAGTTCGCCGTCGGCGTCCATCGCGCGCAGGCGGTGGACGCCCGTCGTGGTCTCCTCACAGCCGCCGACGATGGTGTCGATGAGTTCGGCGTGGGACTCGTGGATGGCCGCGACCATGTCCATCCCGTCGTCGACGGTGATGGTCGGTTCGTGGCCGATGACGGCCTCGATGTCAGCGTAGTACTGCTCGTCGTCGACGCCGCGCTCGGCGTACGACGTGATGCGGGGGTGAGAATCGAGCGCCGCGCTCACGTCGTCGTGTGTCGACAGGGGGTTACAGCCCGTGATGGCCACCTCCGCGCCGCCCTCCGCGAGGAGTTCGACGAGGTTGGCCGTCTTCGCCTCGACGTGCATCGCCATGCCGACGACTTCCCCGTCCAGGGGTTCCTCGCTCGCGAACTCCGCGGAGAGCGACTGCAGGATGGGCATGTGCTGCATCGCCCAGTCCATCTTCCGGCGGCCCTCCTCGCGTGCGACCTCGGGGTCCGTGAGACGGTCGGTGATAGACGGCTGACTCATGCGTAGCGGTTACGAGAGGGGTGGGAAAACGGTACCGGAGCGGCGGCATCTGACGGGGACGGGTCGCCGACGGTTTCTCGCCGACGACGCCGACCGGTCTAGCGTCGCTCGGCAGGCAGAACGACTAACAGGCGCCCTGGCGACACGTCCGACATGGACCTCCAGACCGCGCTGGACACGCTCGACGACTATCCGGTGCTGTGTGCGTACAACGCGAACGTCGACGGCATCCGGCGCGTCGACAGCGACCTCGAATCGTTCCTCGGCCCGCCCGGGGACGCCCCCGACGGCCGACTCGACTCCCGGAGCGAACTCGCGGCGGCCATCACGGCGACGATGGAGCGGGGGAGCGGCGACGAGCGCGCCATGACCGACACGTTCGCGGCCGACCTCGAATCGTCGCTCACGGCGGACGAACAGCGCCTCGGCGGCCAGGCCGGCATCATGGCCGACGTGCTGTCGTCGGTCGGCGGCACGCCCGTCTTCTACACCTACCTCCTCTCCGACCGCCAGCGCGAGCAGTTCACCCACCCCGACGGGATTCGGTTCCCGGTCGTCGAGGAGGGTTCCCTCGCGCTCCGGTCGCTCGACGACGCCCCGACGGCGGAGAAGACGAAGCTCAACTGGATTTTCGAGTTCGACGCGGACGACACGTTCTTCGAGACGACAGCGGCCAGCGCCTCGCGCTTCATCGCGGCCTCCCGGCCCGACGAGTTCGACCTCCATACCCCCGTCGACGACCACGCCGTCGAGCTCGGCGAGCACGTCGGCTGTGCGGTCCTCTCTGGCTTCCACAGCGTCAACCGCGAGTACGACAGCGGGGAGACGTTCGAGACGTGTCTCGACAACGCCGCGTCGTTCGTCCGGGACGTTGCGAAGAACGCGCGGGTCCAGGTCGAACTCGGCGTGACGCACGACCCGGCGGTGCGAGCGGCGATGCGCGACGTCGTCGTCCCCGAGGCCGACGTGGTGAGCCTCGACGACCGCGAACTCGACCAGCTCCGCGACGACCTCGACCTCCCGACCCCCGACGCCGACGAGGCCATCGTCCGCCGGTACGAGACGCTCGACGCCGTCCGCGAACGGCTCGACGTCCCGGCGCTGTCGTTCCACGCGAAGTCGTACTTCCTCGCGGCGTTCGACGACCGCTACCTCCCGCCGGCGGCCGTCAGAGCCGGGTTCGACGTCGCGGCCTACGTCGCCGCCGCGAAGGCTGAAGACGGACTGGTGACCGGACCCGCGGACCTCGGGGCCGCGAGCCAGTTCGAGCGGGCGGCGGAGGGTATCGACGCCGTCGACCGACTCGCGGGCCACCTCGGCGTCCCGGAGGCCGACGGCGTCGTGGAGTCGTCCGGCGTGGTGGCGGTGCCCAACCGCGTCGTCGAACGACCCGCGAGCACCGTCGGCATCGGCGACTCCGTCTCGGTGGCGAGTTTCGCGCTGGCGAACGCGGTTGCCGACGCCGGCCGAGTCGCGACCGGACAGTGACGTAACGGCGCGCAGTTCAGTCGGCGCGCTCGGCCACCGCCGCCGCTCGCTCTCTCGCCTCGGCTTTCACCCGTTCTTCGTCCATCGTCAGCACCGTCCGGTCCCGCATCAGCACCTGCCCGTCACAGACGGTGTGGCGGACGTCGGAGCCACGAGCCGCGTAGACGAGGTGTGAGACCACGTCGTGGACGGGCGTCAGGTGGGGCGCGTCGAGGTCGACGACGGCGAGGTCGGCCGCTTCGCCGGGGGCGATGCGCCCACCCGGAAGGCCGAGGGCGTCCGCGCCGCCCGCCGTCGCCATTCGGACGACGTCGGGGGCGGCGACGGCGTCCGCGCGGTCGGCGGCGAGTTTGCCGAGCATGGCCGCGTCGCGCATCTCGTCGAAGAGGTCGAGGTCGTTGTTCGAGGCCGCGCCGTCTGTCCCGAGCGCCACGTTGACGCCCGCGTCGAGGTACTCCTGGACGGGTGCCATCCCCGACGCGAGCTTCATGTTCGACGCCGGGCAGTGGACGACACTGCTCTCCCGGTCGGCGAGCAACTCGATTTCGGCGTCGGAGACGTGGACGCCGTGAGCGAGGAACGTCTCCGGAGTGAGGACGCCGAGCGAGTCGGCGTACCGGAGCGGGTCCGTCCCGTGGTCGTCGACGATGGGGTCGACCTCGTCGCGCGTCTCGTTCGCGTGGAGGTGCAGCGGCACGCCGGCGTCGCGGGCCGTCTCGACACAGCGCTCGAACGCCGCGCGCGAGACGGTCGTGAGCGAGTGGGGCATCACGGCCGTCCGGACCCGGCCGTCGGCGGCCCCGTCGTACTCGCGGGCCACGTCGAGGCTCTCGTCGACGTCGTCGTGCGCCGTCTCGGTGTCCTTGCCGACGGTGACGATGCCGTGGCCGACCCGAGCGCGGAGGCCAGCCTCGGCGACGCCCTCGACGACCTCCCCTTCGTGGAAGTACATGTCGCCGAACGCCGTCGTTCCCGAGCGGATCATCTCCAGGAGGGCGAGGTCGGTGCCGGCACGGACGTCCGCGGGTTCGAGGGTGGCCTCGGCGGGCCAGATGTCCTCGCGGAGCCACGTCTCGAGCGGTTTGTCGTCGGCGTAGCCCCGGAGGAGCGTCATCGCGGCGTGGGTGTGGGCGTTGACGAGGCCCGGCATCACGACCGCCCCGGCGGCGTCGAGCACCCGGTCAGCCTCGGCCGTCAGGTCGGGCCCGACGTCGACGATCTCCCCCCGGTCCTGGTCGGCGAGCACGTCCGCCGTCGTCACGGAGCCGTCGGGGTGGACGACCCGTCCGCCGGCGACACAGAGCGTCTGCATGTGCGCGGGTGCGGCCGCCCCGGCGAAAACCCCGTCGGTCCGCGCGGGCGCCGGGAGCGTCAGTCCTCGCGCGCCCCCAGATAGAGGTCGCGGACCGCGTCGCTCGCGAGCAGGTCCGCCGCCGGACCCTCGAAGCGGTTCTCACCGACGTCGAGGACGTAGCCACGGTCGGCGATGCCGAGCGCCGCGCGGACGTTCTGCTCGACCATCAGCACGGCCGTCCCTCCCTCGCGCACCCGCTGGACGTGGTCGAAGGCGCGCTCGACGAGCTGGGGCGCGAGTCCCGCCGACGGTTCGTCGACGAGCAGGACGTCCGGGTCCGTCATCAGTGCCCGCGCCATCGCGAGCATCTGCCGCTCGCCGCCCGAGAGTGTCGACGCCCGCTGGTTCGAACGCTCCGCGAGGCGGGGGAAGAGGGCGTACAGGTCCGCGCGACGCCGGGACGAGTCGGCGACCGGGGCCCCGCCGACGTCGAGGTTCTCCGAGACGGAGAGGTTGGGGAAGACGTTCGCCGTTTGGGGGACGTAGCCGACGCCGTAGTCGACGAGGTCGGCCGTCTCGACCGTCGAGACGTCCGTGCCGTCGACGGTGACGCTCCCCGCCCACAGCGGCAGGAGGCGGTAGATGGCGCGCAGGAGCGTCGACTTCCCGGCCCCGTTCGGGCCGAAGACGACGACGATTTCGTCCCGCCGGACGTCGAGGTCGACGCCGTGGAGCACCTGCAGGTCGCCGTAGCCCGTCTCGACCCCGCGGGCGGAGAGGAGCGCGTCGTCGACGCGGGGGACCCGTCGGATGTCCCCCATCAGCCACCTCCCAGATACGCGTCGACGACGCGGTCGTCCGCCCGTATCTCCTCGGGGGTCCCGGTGGCGAGCGTCGTCCCGTCCTGCATGACGACCACGTAGTCGCACTCGCGCATGACGAGGTCGAGGTCGTGTTCGACGAGGAGCACGGTCCGGCCCTCGTCGTTGAGCGCCCTGACCCGGTCGAGGAGACGATCGGCGAGCGCGGGGTTCACCCCCGCGACGGGTTCGTCGAGCATGAGGAGCGAGGGGTCGAGCATGAGGACGCGACCGAGTTCGAGGAGTTTCCGCTGTCCGCCGGAGAGGCCGCGGGCGTACGCGTCGGCGAGGTGCGAGAGGTCGAGGAAGTCGAGCGTCTCGGCCACGCGCTCGGCGAGCGCCCGCTCCTCGGCGGCGACCGTCTGCCCCCGGAGGAGTGCGCTGAGCGCCGACTCGCCGGTCTGGTCGGGGGCCGCGAACGCGAGGTTGTCGGCGACGCTCATGCCCGCGAACGTCTTCGGCGTCTGGAACGTCCGGCCGACGCCCGCGGCGGCGACCTCGTGGGGCGCGCGGCCGACGAGGCGCTCGCCGCGGAGCCGAATCTCCCCCGACTCCGGGGAGAGCACACCGGTCACGAGGTCGAACAGCGTCGACTTGCCGGCCCCGTTCGGGCCGATGAGACCGGTGACCGACCCCGCCGGGACCGAGAAGGAGGCCCCGTCGACGGCTCTGAGTCCCCCGAACGTCTTCACGAGGTCCTCGACGGCGAGCGCGGGCGTCGAACCCGGGTCGGACTCGGAAGCGGACGCCGGATGGAGGGTCACTGCTCATCACCCGCCAGCACGAGTTCGTCCGGGTCGCCGAACAGGCCCGCGGGGCGGAACCGGACGACGAGAATCAGGAGGAGGCCGACGACGACGAACCGGAGCGAGGGGAGGAGCGTCGGCGACCCGCCGACGTCGGGGAGGTAGCGCGTCCCCTCGCGGAAGGCGACGAGGACCACCGCCCCGACGACGGCACCGAGATTCGACCCGGCCCCGCCGAGGAGGAGCGCGACCCACACGAGGAACGTGACGAGCGCGACGAACGTGACGGCGACGACGCTCCCGACGTAGTGAGCGTACACCGCGCCCGCGAGGCCGGCGATCATCCCGCCGATGGCGAACGACTTCAGCTTCACGCGGGTGGTGTCCTTCCCCAGCACCTCGGCGGCCTCCTCGGACTCGCGGACGCCGCGGAGGAGGCGGCCGAACGGCGCGTCGCTCAGGCGCTCGACGACGAGGTAGACGCCGACGGTGAGCGCGAGGGCGAAGAGGAAGTAGCCCAGTTGCCACGTCCCCGGCCCGAGGAGCGCACGTCCCGGCCGGGGGACGCTGTTGAGGCCGAACGTCCCCGCGGTGAGCCACGCCTCGTTGACGAGGACGTCCTCGAAGATACCCGCCAGCGCGAACGTCGCGACGGCGAGGTAGTGCGTCCCGAGGCGGACGCTCGTGAGACCGATGAGGGTGGCGAGCGCGCCGCCGACCAGCGCCGCCGAGAGGAGGCTCACCGGCAGCGCCCACGGCATCGGCAGCGCGAGCGCGACGGTGTAGTTCGCGCCGGGACCCGGCGGCGGCATCGTCAGCAGCGCGGCGGTGTACGCCCCCGCCGCGAAGAACGCGACGTGGCCGAAGTTCAGCAGGCCTGTGTAGCCGTAGTGGACGTTCAGCCCCATCGTGAGCATCGCGTATATGAGCGCGATGGTGCCGATGCTGAGAAGCGCCACCGCCGCGCCCGCGACTTCCACCATCAGAGATCACCCCCCGCGATGCCCTCCGGTTTCAGGAGGAGCACGCCCACGAGAATGACGAACGCGTACGCCATCGTGTACTCCGTGGCGACGTAGCGCGTCCCGAGGCTCATGGCGACGCCGACGACGAGGGCGCCGGCCATCGCCCCGTACGGTTTGCCGATGCCGCCCAGGAGGGTGGCGGCGAAGACGACGACGAGGAAGTCCCACCCCATCGTGGGGCGGAACGGGGAGAACTGGACGGCGAGGAGGACGCCCGAGAGCGCGCCGACCACGCTCGAGAGGAACCAGGTTCGGCGAATCACGCGGTCGGTGTCGATGCCCGCGATGGCGGCGAGTTCGCGGTTGCCGCTCGTCGCACGCATCCGCTTGCCGAGCATCGTCCGCTGGAGGAGGAGGTGGACGGCGAGCATCGTCGCGAGGGCGGTGACGAAGATGCCCACCTCGACGGGCGTGAGTCTGACGCCGAAGAACGTCCACGGCCGGACGAGCGGCACCGGTAACTGTCGGGCCTCGGTGCCGGCGACGGCGCGGACCCCGTTGCGGAGGACGAACGCGAGGCCGATGCTCGTGATGAGAAGCGGGAGCGGCCCCCGGTCCGCGAGCGGGTCGTAGAACACGCGAGCGATGCCGACCCCCAGCACGCCCACGACGAGCAGCGCGACGAGCGCCGCGGCGGGGACGCCGACGCCGAAGCCGACGACCAGCAGAGCGACGTACGCGCCGAGGGTGAGGAACTCGCCGTACGCGAAGTTGATGAACCGGGTGACGCCGTACGAGAGCGTCAGCCCCACGGCGCCGACGGCGATGACGCTCCCGTTGACGAGGCCGTAGACGACGGTCTGGACGACGCCCGCGAGCGCGTCCACGAGCATTCAGAGTTCGCTGGCCGGGAGGGTCGCCACCTGTTCCCACGACCCGCCGCTGGCCTTCATGATGGCGAACGGAGAGGAGATGTCGCCGTTCTCGTCGAAGTCGCAGGGACCGACGAGGCCCTCGTAGTTGACCGCCGCGCCCGACGCGAGCGCCGATGCGCCCTCTGCGTAGTTCGTGACAGTCTCGCCCTCGGGGGTCGCCACCTGCGGAATCTGGGCGGCGATGCCCTCGCGCGTCACCTCGCCGTCGGCGGCGAGGGCGGCCCGGGTCGCGAGCGCGCCGATGTTCATCGCGTCGAACGTGTTCTTCGCGAAGATGCCCGGTTCCCGGCCCGCGTACGACTGGAAGTCGGCGGTGAACTGCTCGACCCGCCCCGCCTCGACGGCGGCGGGGGAGTCGGCCTCGACGAGGCCGAAGATGCCGTCGGTGACCCGGTCGTCGGTGAGTTCGAGGAAGTCGGCGTTGGTCTGGTCCTGCGTGACGAACCAGTTCCCCTCGTAGCCGGCCTGGAACGCCGCTCTGAGTATCTTCGCGCTGTCCTCGGGCGTGCCGACGAGCGTGACGAGTTCGGGCTCCGACGAGAGCATCTTCGACACCTCCGACTGGTACGACGACTTGCCGGTGGCGTAGTCGAGGACGCTCGTGAGCGTCCCGCCGAACTCCTCGAACGAGGAACTGATCGGCTCTCTGAACGACTGCAGCGCCGGGGCGTTCCCGACCATCAGCCCCATCTGTTCGTACGAAGTGACGGTGTTGAACTGCTGGTTCCGGGCGGCCCGCGAGATGGCGCGGCCGCCGAGCGAGTCGGAGGGGACGGTGCGGAAGATGTACTCGCCGCCGACCGAATCGAGTTCGGTCGTCCCCGCCGTGGGGGTGATGACGGGCACGCCGTTCTCCCGGATGAGGTCGATGACGCCCGTGAACGTGAGGCTCGTCGGGCCGACGACGAAGTCGACGCCGTCGACGTTGACGAGTTTCTGCGCCGCGGAGACGCTGGCGTCGACTGTCGCCTCGGTGTCTGCCTGGACCACCTCGACGCGATTGCCGTCGATGCCGCCCGACTCGTTGATTTGCTCGGCGAGCATCTCCACGACCGGGAGGACGTTCCCGCCGACCCAGTCGTACTCGCCGGTGAAGGGGAGGAGGACGCCGACGGAGACGCCGGCCTCGCTGGACCCGGACCCCGAACCGGACCCGGACCCGGACCCGGACCCCGAATCGGTCCCAGTGGTCGACGCACCGCTGTCGGTGTCAGTGCCGCTGTCACCCTCGCCGCCGGAGTCGGAGTCGGCGTCACCGCTCCCACTGCCGGCACAGCCCGCGAGTCCCGCGAACGCGGCGGCGCCGAGGGCGAGGACGCGACGCCGGCCGCTGAGACGGTTTCCAGCCACAGTAGGTCGCACCAGTACCGAGAGGGCTAAAAGCGTTATCTTCGACCGTTGACGCCCGGAGCGCGCCTGAAGACGGCGTCGACGGCGGGTGGGTGCGAGGAGACGACGCGGCGGCCAGCGCGACGGCGGCGGCCGCCGGGGACGGGACGGCCGCGGGCGAAAGGCAGTTCACCCGACGGCGTCAGGGGAGGGTATGCGCATCGCCGTTCCCAACAAGGGACGTCTCCACGACCCGACGTTGAGCCTGCTCGAACGCGCCGGGCTGCACCTCGACAACGGTGCCGACCGCAAACTGTACGCCGGAACGGTCGACCCCGACGTGACGGTGCTGTTCGCGCGCGCCGCCGACATCCCCGAGTACGTCTGGGACGGCGCCGCCGCCGTCGGCGTCACCGGCTACGACCAGGTTCGCGAATCGGGCCACGACCTGACCGAACTGGTGGACCTGGAGTTCGGGAAGTGTCGGCTCGTCCTCGCCGCACCCGAAGACGGCGACATCGAGCACCCGGCTGACGTCTCCGGGAAGACAGTCGCGACGGAGTTCCCGACCATCGCTCGCGGCTACTTCCAGCGCGAGGGCATCGACGCCGAGGTGGTGGAGGTGACGGGCGCGACGGAACTCACCCCGCACGTCGACATGGCCGACGCCATCATCGACATCACCTCAACGGGGACGACGCTCGCGGTGAACCGGCTGCGGGTCGTCGACGAAGTGCTCTCCTCCTCCGCGAGGCTGTTCGCCCACCCCGACCACGCCGACGACGAGAAGGTCCAGCAGCTGGTGATGGCGCTCCGCTCGGTGCTCTCCGCGGAGGGCAAACGCTACCTCATGATGAACGCCCCCCGGGACCGTCTCGACGAGGTCCGCGACGTCATCCCCGGGCTCGGCGGGCCGACGGTGATGGACGTCGCCGGCGACGACCACGTGGCCGTCCACGTCGTCGTCGACGAGCGGGAGGTGTACGAGGTGGTGAACGAACTGAAGAACGTCGGCGCGAGCGGCATCCTCGTCACCGAAATCGAGCGGCTGGTCGAGTAGCGCCGCGTCACTCGCCCCCGTCCCCACCGCTATCGCCGTCGTCACCGTCGAACGCGTCGACGACGCCGCCGAGGAGTCCGCCAGCGAGGAGACCCCCCGCGACATCGGTCCCCGATACCCCACCGTCGCCGACGTCGTGGTATCGGGAACCGTACCGCCGCCGCCCGCGGAACGCCCGGCGCACCTCGCGGAGGAGTCGAAGCGGGAGAACGACGCACGCGACGCCTGCGATGACGAGCGGGAACGAGACGGGCGAGACGACCCCCAGGAGGAGGCCGACGGCCTCGCCGACGCCGCCCGCACCTGTGAGCCGAGTGAGGAAGCCGGGGCTCCGGTACGCGCCGAGGGCGACGAGAACGACGACCGACCAGAGCGCGACGCTGAGCCACGCGCCCGGACCGACGACACGCCAGAGGGAGAGCCGGCGACGAGGCCCGAGGAGCCCCAGGAGTTCGAAGTTCACGTCACCACGACGACGCGCGAGGGGATGAATGTATGTGGGGCGCTCACACTACTCAGACTCAGTCGCGCCACCGCAGGTCAGGAACGGTGAGCGAGGGGTGGACGGCGACGAACCCGTAGCGGAGACGGACGTACGCGGGAATAGCGAGCGCGCCGAGCGCGATGGCACCGACGCCGAGCAGTCCAGCCTCCGGTCCGAACGCGCCCCCGGTCCACAGCGCGGGGCCGCCCTGCGAGACGGCGACGACGGCGACGTCGAGGCCCAGTCCGGAGACGGGGAAGCCGTAGACGCCGCCCTGGAAGAGGTTCCACGTGATGTGGACGCCGATGGGGATGGCGAGTTCGTCGGTGAGGACGTAGCCGAGCGCGAGCATCACGCCGGCGAGCGAGATGGAGAGCGTCGAGACGAGCGTGGCGTTCGGGTTCCCGAGGTGGAGCGCACCGAACACCGCCGAGGAGAGGAAGACGGCGACGGCCGTCGCGCCGCGCTCGCCGAACCAGCCGGTGAGTCCCTCACAGACGTTGGTCAGGAGGTAGCCGCGTGCGAGCAGTTCCTCCTGGACGCCGACGACGACGAAGAGGACGACCACCGACGAGAAGGCCGCGGCGAAACTCCCGGTCGACGCGAACGTTCCGCTGACGACGACCCACCCGAGCGCGAGTTCGACGGCGAAGACGAGCGTCATGAGGGCGGCCCCGAGGAAGAGACCGAAGCCGAGGTCGACCCACCAGTCACGGTCGAGGCCGAGGCCGAAGTCCGAGAGGCGCCGGCGGTCGACGACCCACCCGACGAGCGCGATGGCACCGGCGCTCGTCACGCCGGAGACGGCGGTGACGAGGGCGACGAGCGAGAGGCTCTCGACGAGGAGCGGGGTCAGGAGGGGCCGCAGGGGACGGAGCACGAGCGCCGTGCCGACGAGCGCGAGCGCGATGACGACGATACCGGCGAGGAGTCGCCACGGGGCGCGCGGACGGCGCTCGTCGGCGTTCCAGAGGAGTCGTTTACCGAGGGCGAGGGGGGGAGCCATCGACGTGTGTCGGTGCGTGTGTGGGTCACTTCAGTACACGGGCTCGGAGTCGCTCGGCGACGACAGCCGTGAGAGCGTGACGCGATGGCCGACGAGACGCCGGCGCGGGTTCCTCGTCCTCACCTGTCACCCGGGGGCGCTCTGAATCAGCGCCAACAGCCCGAAGACGATGACGCCGAGGATGATACTCACGACGACGTGGATGAGCGTCACGTACGCGGTGAGCCGGTTCGACCGCCGGTAGACGTACCGGAAGAGGCCGAAGTCCGCCGCGAGCGCGAGCGGCAGGGCGAGCACGGACGGCCACGAGAGCGCGACGAAGACGAAGCTGATGGCCGGAACGGCCGGCCCGACGGCGAACGCCCTCTTGATCTCGACGTCCCCGAAGACGTTCCTGGCCGCGATGTGGGCCGTGACGGTGAAGAAGAGCGCGAAGAGGGCGAACGTGCCGGCCACCTGTGCCGGACTCCCGGAGGGCACGGGCTGGAGAACGACCATGTCGGAGGGGACGAACGAGAGCGCCTTAGGTCCGACTATCTCGTGTCGTGAGCGCGGGTGAGACCGCGAACGGCGCGGCGGGGGGAGACGGTCGTGGCGGCGGTCAGCCGTCGAGGAGGCCGAGTTCGTCGAGTCGGGAGACGATGTTGTCGACGGCCTCCTCGGCGTCGGAGGGGTGTTTGCCGCCGGTGATGACGAGTTTCCCGGACCCGAAGAGGAGGGCGACGACGTTCGGGTCGGAGATGCGGTAGACGAGGCCGGGGAACTGCTCCGGTTCGTACTCGATGTTCTCCAGGCCGAGGCCGATGGCGATGGCGTTGAGGTTGAGGCTCACGCCGAGGTCCGCGGAGGTGACGATGTTCTGGACCGTGATCTCGGGTTCTTCGTCGACGGGAATCTCGAGGTCACGGAGCTTCTCGAAGACGATTTCGAGGCTCTCGTGGACGGCGTCGGTACTCTTGGCGCCGGTGCAGACGATCTTGCCCGACCGGAAGATGAGCGCCGCGGACTTGGGGTTCTGCGTCCGGTAGACGAGGCCCGGAAACTGCTCGGGGTCGTAGTCGGCGCCTTCGAGGTCCATCGCGACGCTCTGCAGGTCGAGTTCCTGGCCGATACCCGTCGACGCGACCACGTTCTCGATGTTGATGGTCTCCTTTGGGTCCCTCATATACTGGCTTGAACCTCGTATGTACGATTTAAAAAGGTTGGTGCGGTGGTCGACGCCGCGAAACGAAGGCGAGAGCGGACCGACACGCTCTTTCGCCGGGCGCGTCGACTCGGCGGCGTGTACGGGCTGGAACTCGCCGGAACCGACGACGCCTACGCGGCCTGCGAAGCCCGCGTGGCTGCGACGGACGTGACGGTCGACGCACCCGGGCTGGCCGTCGCCAGAGGCGTCGACCGAGAGCGGGTGCGACGGTTGGCCTACACCCACCGTGCGGCCGAACTCGTCGGGCGGACGGACGCGAGCGTCGAGAGCGCGCGGGCACTGCTCGAAGCGGCCCGCATCGACCGGACGGGGAGCGTCGCCGTCCGCGCCCGCGACGTCCGGTCGACGACCGGCGTCTCGACCCGGGAGGCCGAGGTGGAACTCGGGAGCGTCCTCGTCGACCGGGACTTCTCGGTCGACCTCGACGACCCCGACCACGTCCTCTGTGCGTGGTACTCCGGTGAGCAGTGCGTGCTGGGCTGGCAGGTCGCCGAGAGCGTCCGCGACTTCTCGACCAGACAGCCCACCGACCGACCGTTCTTCCAGCCGGGGAGTATGGACCCTCTCGACGCCCGCTGGGCCGTCAACGTCGCCGGCGCGGGGGAGGGGACGCGGGTCGTCGACCCGATGTGTGGCACCGGCGGCTTCCTCGTCGAGGCCGGCCTCGTCGGGAGCGACGTGGTCGGCCTCGACGCCCAGTGGAAGATGACGCGCGGGACGCGAGAGAACCTGGCCGCGTATCTCGACGACGGCTACGACGTGCTCAGGGGCGACGCGACCGCCCTCCCACTCAGAGACGACAGCGCCGACGGCGTCGTGGTCGACGTCCCCTACGGCCGGCAGTCGAAGGTGGCGACGCACACGCTCGCGGACCTCGTCCCGGGTGCGCTCTCGGAGGCGGCGCGCGTCGCTCCGCAGGCCGTGGTGGTGGCCGACCGGTCCTGGGCTGACGAGGCCGAGGAGGCCGGGTGGACGGTCGAAGACCGGTTCGAGCGGCGCGTCCACGGGTCGCTGACGCGGCACGTCCACGTGTTACGTCGGGGGTGAGCGGCCAATCGGCCGAACCTCACCAGGACCACGGCAGTAGTCAGCCGAGCCCCGTCGTCTCCGGAGCCGTTCCCGACAGTCGACCGGTCAGGAAGACGATACTCGCGACTGCAGGCGGGACGTGCATGATCCCCAGGACGACTGTTCCGAGGAGCGTCGCGCCCGGTTCGCCCGGAACGACGGCTGCAGTCGGAAGCATCGACAGGGCGAGGGCCGCGATGGCGGCCCGCGTGAACGTTCGGTCCGGCGCGCGAACCGACCGTGCGAGGACGGCGTACACCACCGTGGCACCGACGACCCCCGCGCCGGTGAGCACCGCGACAGGGCCGTAACTGAGGTGTGTCAGGTCGGGCGCGATTGCGGCGAGGTCCGAGAGGAGAACCAGCACGCTGTTCACGGCAACGGCGACGACCAGCGCGAGACTGCCGCGCCTGACGAGGCGACTCGTCCGGCCGAGAGAGAGGTCAGTGTCGGTCGGCTGTCTGTTTGGAGTCGAGGTCACGGGAGAAGAGAGGTCGCCGCAGAGCATAACCGATTCGTCGACCTCACGGGACGTTTGAATCCGAGAGTCGCTCCGTCCGGATTCGACCATCGACACGCCCGGCGCGTGTCGACGGCTTCGGCGGCCGTCCGGTCCCGGTCGTCGAGAACCGACGGGGCGGAGGTGGTGTGCCCGTCAGACGTCGTCGTCGTCCGGCACCTCGGCGACCACCGTCTCGCCGGCCCGGACCGAATCACCCTCCTCGACGAGGAGGTGCTCGCGGTCGATAGACGGGGGGAGGAGGACGTCGGCGCGAGAGCCGAACGCGATGTGGCCGAGGCGGTCACCTTTGGCGACCGAGTCGCCGTCGTGGACGTAGGGAGTGATGCGCCGGGCGAACCAGCCTGCGATGAGCGACACCTCGAAGAGGCCGAAGTCGACGTCGACGCGCTCGTTCTTCTCGGACTCCTTCGAGAAGGCGGGCTCGTTCGCGCCCGGCGAGTGCGAGACGCCGTCGACGTACCCCTTCTTGGGTGCACGGACGACGTGGACGTCGAGGGCGTTCATGTAGACGCCGACGCGGAACTGGTCGCCCTCCTCGCGGACGACCGAGACTGTCCCGTCGGCGGGCGCGACGATGCCCACCGTCGGCGGGTACCGCTCGGGGTCGCGGAAGTTCCAGAGGGCGAACAGGCCGACGGCGAGGAGCACGACGGCCAGCGGCGGGAGGAGGAACGCGAAGACCATAGCGCCGACGAGCGGGGGGAGCACCCACCGACGGGCGCCGGGAGCGAAGTTCACGCCCCCGCCTCCTCTCCCCAGGCGGTGAGGAGGTGCGTCAGGTGGAGACGGTCGTCGGTCCCGGTCACGAGGTCGTGGTCGACCTCACCGGCGATGCGGTGGAGGCGGGCGAGGTCCTCGCCACTGACGTCGCTCCGACGCGCGACGCGGAGGAGCGCCCGGAGCAGGTCGCCACCCTCGTACCCCTCGTCGTCGAGGAGCGTCCCGATGGTCTTGCGGGCGTCGCGGTAGTCGCCGGCGCGGGCGTCTGCCAGGACCGATTTGAGGTCGTCGTCGCGGCCGGCCTCCTTGATGGCGCGGTGGGCGGCGTCCATCGTCACCTCGCCGGCTTCGATGGCCGTCGTCTGCGCGCTCAACACCGCGCGACGGATGTCGCCGTTCGCGTAGCCGGCGATGAACTCCAGTCCGGCGGAGTCGTACTCGACGCCCTCCGCCTCGACGATGTCCGCCAGCACCGCGCGGAGTTCGTCCGTCGTCGGCTTCCGGACGGGGACGACGAAGCACCGCGACCGGATGGGGGGGATGAGCCGGGAGGGCTGGCGGGTGGCGATGACGAACTGTGTGGTCTGGTGGTTGCGTTCCATCACGCGCCGGAGCGCGTGCTGGAAGTCCTCGCGGATGGCCTCGGCGTTGTCCAGGAGGATGGTCTTGAACTCGCCGCCGGCCGGCGAGTAGCCCGCGTACTCTTGGATGACGTGCCGGAGCATATCGCGCTTGGACCACTCACGCTTGTACTTCTTGCGTTTGTCTGTGTTCCGTCGGAACTGCTTCGAGAACTCCGTCTCGCCCTGGAGGAAGTGTTCGAACCGAGGGTCGTCGCGAATCTGTTTCTTCGTCCGGTCGAAGAAGTCCGCGACGTTGAGTTCGACGAGGTCCGTGTCGGGGTCGTCGTGCGTCTCCCGTGCGAGCGCCCGGACCGCGGCGGTCTTGCCGACGCCGGAGGGACCCTGTACCACGAGGTTCATCGGTTCGTCGACCGTCCGCCGGAGTCGGTCGCGAACCTCCGGTTGGGGGAGGTCCGCGAGCGCCGGCGCGTGTGTCTCCGTCCAGAGCGGCGCGTCCATACCCCGTACGTGTCGGTGAGGGGCTAAGAATCGGTCGGTCAGCCGAGACGGGCGGGCCCGTCGTCGGGTGGTCTCGCGCTCCGTCTCGGCAGCGACCGGCAGACGCGTCGAGGAGCGGCGAGCGGTCGGCAGGATTGATGAGTCCCGGGAGCGAGCGGCCACGACATGGAGACGTTCGACCGAGGGGTCCCGCGTGCCTCGCTGGCAGCCGCAGCCGTCGGCGGCGCGCTGGCGTTCGTCGTGCTGGGTCGACGGCGGGAGAGGCGAGCGATCGAACGGGTCGTCGACCGACTGCTCACAGGGACGACGGAAACGAGCGAACGGGGGCGGGAGGACGACCGGACGGACCTCCCGGATCCGGTCCGGCGCTACCTCACCACCGTGCTCTCCGACGACGCGCGACGGACGCGTTCGGTCCGCGTCGAACAGGAGGGGACGCTCCGGGTGGGCGGCCGCGAGAGCCCGTGGCGGCCGTTCGGAGCGACCCACCACGCGGCCGTGGAGCCGCCAGGGTTCGTCTGGGACGCGACGGTTACGCTCCCTCTACGCGTCCCGGTGCGAGTCCGCGACGCGTTCGTCGAGGACGAGGGGTCCTCGCGCGTCACGCTGTTCGGCGCGTGGCCGCTCGGCGGGGCGACGGGCCGTCCCGAACTGAACGAGGCCGCCCTCCAGCGGTACCTCGCGGAGGCGGTCTGGTACCCGGCGGCGCTCCTCCCCGAGAACGGCGTGTCGTGGGAAGGGGTCGACGACCTGACCGCCCGGGCGACCCTCAGGTGTGGGGAGACGACGGCGTCGTTGACGTTCCACTTCGCCGAGGAGGAGATGCGAAACCACGCCGAGCGAGACGGCCGCGGGACGGTCGTCGAGCGGGTCCACACGGAGCGTCGATACCGGGCCGTCGACGGCGGCTTCGAGGCGACGCCGTGGACGGGACTGTGGCGCGAGTACGAGGAGCGAGCGGGCGCGTACGTCCCGACGACGGGCGAGGTGGTGTGGCACCTCCCCGAGGGCGACTTCCACGCCTGGCGCGGGCGGGTGATGGACGTCGACGCCCGGCAGTAGCGCGTGGGGTCGGCGACGCCGGGCAGTGGTGAACCGGGCCGACGATTCGACAGCCGTTTACCGCCGCCGCGACGAACGGGAGACGAATGTCGATGCGCGTGACCTTCCTCGGGACCAGCGGGGCCGTGCCGACGACCGAACGGGCCCCCTCCGCACTCCTGTGTAACCGAGAGGGCGAGCGCTACCTCTTCGACTGCGGCGAGGGGACACAGCGGCAGATGATGCGCTTCGGGACCGGCTTCTCCGTCTCGCACCTGTTCGTCACCCACCTCCACGGCGACCACGTCCTCGGGATTCCCGGACTGGTGCAGACGTGGGACTTCAACGACCGCGAGGAACCGCTCGCGATCCACGCGCCGCCGGGGTCGCGAGGGCACGTCGAGTCGCTCCTGCACGCGGGGGGGCACCAGCCCGGCTTCCCCATCCGGGTGAACGAGGTGTCGCCCGGAGCCGTGGCGCTCGACGGCGAGGACTTCGAGGTGCGGGCCTTCGAGACGGAACACCGCACGCGGTCGGTCGGCTGGGCGCTCGTCGAGGACGACCGTCGGGGCCGGTTCGACCGGGAACGCGCCGAGGAACTGGGAGTACCCGTCGGGCCGAAGTTCGGACGACTCCACCGCGGCGAGTCGGTCGAACTCGACGACGGCCGCGTCGTCGAACCCGAACAGGTCGTCGGTGACCCCCGCCCCGGGCGAACGCTGGTGTACACGGGCGACACGCGCCCCGTACAGGCGACCGAAGCGGTCGCCCGGGGCGCAGACCTCCTGATCCACGAAGCGACGTTCGCGAGCGACGAGGCCGGCCGAGCGCGGTCGACCGGCCACACGACGGCTCGGGAGGCAGGGGAACTCGCCCAGCGCGCGGGGGTGAAACGGCTCGCACTGACGCACATCTCGTCGCGCTACGCGGGCGACGCGTCCGAAATCGCCACGGAGGCCGCACGGGCGTTCGACGGCGAGTCGCTCGTCGCCCACGACGGCCTCGAACTCGAGGTACCGTACCCAGAGGAGTGAAACCACGGCTCAGTCAGGCTCTTTACGCCCCCTCCCGTGGGTCGCTGACGTGCCCTCCAACGAGTTCCACCTCGTCGACGTGTTCGCGACCGAACGGTACGCCGGGAACCAGCTCGCCGTGGTCGAAGACCCCGCGTCGCTGACCGACGAGGAGATGCAGGCGCTGGCGGCCGAGTTCGGCTTCTCCGAGACGACGTTCGTCTCGCTCACCCGGGGAACGGGAGACGCGTTCCACACGCGCATCTTCACGCCCCGCGAGGAGATTCCGTTCGCCGGCCACCCGACGCTGGGGACGGCCTGGGTCGTCCGCGACCGGACGGGAGTCGAGGACGTCACCCTCGACCTGCCCGTCGGCGAGATTCCGGTCGACTCCCGCTCGACCGACGGGACGGAGACGCTCTGGATGCGGCAACGAACGCCGACGTTCGGAGCGCGGCGGAGCCACGAGGACGCGGCCGCCGTCCTCGGATTACCCGTCGACTCGCTGGACCACGACCGCCCCGTACAGGAGGTGTCGACTGGCCTCCCGACGGTCGTCGTGCCGCTCCGTGACCGTGCGGCCCTGACCGACGTCGACGTCGACCGAGCGGCCTACGACTCGTTCGTCGCAGAGCGGGACGCGAAGAACGTGCTGGCGTTCTGTCCCGACCCGCGGAACCCGGAGAACGACCTCGCGTGTCGGGTGTTCGCGCCGTACTACGACGTCCCTGAGGACCCGGCGACGGGCAGTTCGAACGGCTGTCTGGCGGCGTACCTCGCCCGACACCGCGACGACGGCGACGTCTCTGTCCGCGTCGAGCAGGGGTACGAGATGGGCCGGCCGTCGTTGCTCTTCCTCGACGCCCACGACGCGGGCGAGACGGTCACCGTCGAGGTGGGCGGCCGCGTGGTCCCCGTGGGGTCGGGGACACTCCGCTGAGCGGCAGCGCGGAGAGACGGGGACGCCGGGCGACGACACCGCAGTCGAGGGAGTCAGGAGTTGCGGTCGACCCACGAGAGCAGCGAGCGGGTTCGCCGGGCGAGACTGCGTCCGTCGCGGGTGAGTTCGTACTCGACGCGCGGCGGCACCTCGTCGTACTGCTCCCGGGCGAGGATGCCCCGGTCGACGAGGGCGCGCAGGCGGGTCGATAGCGTCGAGGTGCTCGCGTCGGGCAGGTGTGATTCGAGTTCGGAGAACCGGACAGTGCCGTGGGCGTCGACGATACAGACCAGTTGCATCGTGTACCTGCTCGCGAGGACGTCCATCAGGTCGGTGTCCGGGCAGACACAGCGGCTTCGTGAACACGTCGTCATGTGAGGGGCTCCCGATTCGTCGTCGACTTCGAAGTCGGCACTATAGAAACTTCGGTTTTGGAAGTGAAAACGGCGGGACGGGTACCTCGTTCCGGCGTGGAGTATATATCCGCACCGTCCCTACCGCCGGTGTGAACGACCGGACGAGCGCGCTCGACTCGCTCGTGTTCGGCGTCGACATCCAGAGCGGCGACGTCCGGGGGGATGCGCCGTCGTACGCTGTCGTCGCCTTCGACGGCGAGCGAGTCGACCGCGATGTCGTGTCGCACCGCAAGCTCCGGCGACTCGTCGAGCGGGAGACCCCCGCCATCGTCGCCACCGACAACATGTACGAGCTCGCGGCCGACAAGGACGACCTGGTGCGGTTCCTGCGCGCGCTGCCCGCGGAGACGAAGCTCGTGCAGGTGACCGGTGCCGAGCGGCCCGAACCCCTCTCGCGGGTGGCGTCGAGACACGGCGTCCCGTACGGGAAGAAGCCGATGAAGGAGGCCGAGGCCGCGGCCAGACTCGCAGCCGCGAACGTCGGCTACGAGGTGTCGGCGTTCGAGAACACCACGACGGTGAAGGTCTCGCGGGGACGCTCCACCGGAAAGGGTGGGTGGAGCGCCGACCGCTACACGCGACGTATCCACGGGTCGGTGAAGCGGACCGCCCGGCAGGTCGAGTCGAAGCTGAAGGAGGCCGGCCTCGCGTACGACCGCGACGTCACCGAGAAGTACGGCGGCTACTCCAGCGCCGTCTTCACCGTCGAGGCCCCGCCCGAGGACATCCCGGTCTCCTCGCGGCGCTCCGGCGACACCCGGGTCGAGGTCGAACGGGAGCGCCGCGACGGCATCGAGTTCGAACCCCTCGTGAAGCGACGCGACCACGTCATCGTCGGCATCGACCCGGGGACGACGACGGCGGCCGCCGTCGTGGGGTTGGACGGCTCCGTGCTCGACGTCTTCTCCACGCGCACGGAGGACACCGCGGGCGTCATCGAGTGGCTCATCGAGCGCGGCCGACCCCTGCTGGTGGCGGCGGACGTGACGCCGATGCCCGAAACGGTCGAGAAGTTCCGCCGGAGCTTCGACGCCGCCGGCTGGACGCCGCCGACGGACCTCCCGGTCGACGAGAAACTCCACCGGACGCGGGATGCCGAGTACGACAACGACCACGAACGGGACGCGCTGGCGGCGGCGCTGTTCGCGCTCGACGACCACGCCGAGCAGTTCGAGCGTATCTCTCGGAAGGTTCCACCGGACGTCGAGCGCGGCGTCGTCATCTCCCGCGTGCTCGGGAACGAGGAGTCGGTCGAGAGCGTCCTGCGAGACCTCGCCGAAGAGGAGACGGAGGACGAAGAGACCCACGAGCACGAAGAGCGCGAACTCACCGAGGAGGAGAAGGAGCTACGGCGGCTCCGGGACCGCGCGAACCGGCTCGAATCGCAGGTCGAAGAGCTCGAGGAGACGCTCGCGGAGAAGGAGTCGACCATCGAGGAGTACCGCGAGGAACTGTCGGAGGCACGGCGGGAGGAACGACGGAAGGCGCGCGAGCGCCAGGAGGTCTCCCGGCTGGAGCGCGAGAAGAGCCGTCTGGAGCGCGAACTCTCCCAGGAGCGCGAGCGGTCGGAGGAACTCGACCGGAAGCTCGAGCGGCTGAAGGCGCTGTGGAAGCTGGACCACTCGAACTTCGCGGACGTCAACACCGAGAAGAACCTCGTCCCCGTGAAGGTGGTCGAGCAGTTCACCCGCGACGCCATCGAGCGGACGGTCGAGCAGTACGGCATCGCCACGGGCGACGTCGTCTACCTCCGTGACGCCTCGGGGGCGGGGCGGTCGACGGCCGAACGGCTGGTCGACCTCGAGCCGCGAGTCGTCATCCGTCGCGGCGGCCTCTCGGAGGTGGCCGACCAGGTGCTGTTCGAGAACGGAGTCCCCGTCGCGCCCGCCGAGGACGTGACCGTCCAGGAGGTGGACGAACTCGCCGTCGCCCGCGAGTCGGCGGTCGAGGCGGCTATCGCCGACTGGGAGGACCGCGCGGAGGAGCGACGGAAAGAGCAGAAAGAGAGCATGGTCGACCAGATCATCTCCGAGCACCGCGCGGAGTCGCGGGCGGAGGGTCGGGAGTGAGTCACGGGGCAGACGCGAGCTCGCCCGCCGGACGACGGCCGACGTGCGACGACCGTCGGCCGAGCCGAGAGTCACGAGTCTGTTGACGACGGCGGCGGGGAGACGGCACGCTCGACCCGGTCCGTCAGGGCGTCGATACCGCCGTGGGACGGGGACTTTCGGACGACTGCGGTCACCCCGGTGGCGAGGACTGTCCGCTCGACGGCATCTGACACGCCGGTCGTGAAGAGGACGAACGGGACCGTCGCAGAGCGGGCACGGACGGCTCGGAGAAACCGGAGACCACCGCTGTGGAGGTGGTACTCGGCGACGACGCAGGCGACAGCGTCGAGACCGCCGTCGTCGAACCACGAGACCGCGGTTCGAGCCGTGGTCGCTGTCCGAACGGTGTCGACCGACGAGGAACGGGACAGGAGCGTCTCGAGATACTCACAGACCAACGGGTCGTTGTCGACACAGAGGACGGTCACACCACCAGTCGGTCGGACCGACTCGTTACGCCGAGTCATACAAGTACCCCCGACCACTGGACGAGAGGAGGACCCAGTAGCCGGCGAAGACGAAACAGAGAGTGAGCTGGCGAGTGCGACACCCGTCGTCGTCGGGACGGCGCAGTAGCGTGTCGAGGGCGTCGGGGTCGATCACAGTCGAGACCGGCGGCAGCGCGAACGGGGTCGTGTCGGCAGTCCGGGCGACAGCCTCGACGACCGCTCGCCAGACGGAGTCCGACTCGGTCCAGTCGAACGTGCATATGGAGGGAAGAGCCATCGGAGACGGTATGACGTCCACACGCCAGAACCTGTGGCTTCGGTGGCGAAGCGGTTTATCTCGATCCCGGTCCCTGAGAGCCAGTCGAGGTCAGGAGCGTGTTGGCGACGAGCGACTTCAATCCACGCCGGAGCCGCGTCGAGATGGCCCGCCCGGAGACGTCGAACTTCGCTCCGAGCTCCTGCTGAGTCGTCCCGCGCGGTTCGTCGAAGTACCCGTCCTCGTACGCCGTGACGATGGTCTCTCGCTGGTCGGGCGTCAGCCGGTAGTAGTGGCCCTCCGAGTCGGCCGGGAGTTCGTAGAGCTTCTCCAGTTCGACGTCCGCACCCTCCGCCTCGAACGCGTCGTGGAACGAGGCGAACGGCTGGTACGTCTGCGCACGGAGTCGGACGAACCACGAAGCACTGGTGCCGACGGCGTCGAGGATGGTCGCGTCGAGCGACCTGAGCACCTCGACGACGTCGCCGTCGTGGGCCCACGTCGCGCGGTACAGTGCGCCGTTCTCGACGCGGTGGAGGACGGTGACGTCCGAGAGGGACTCGTCCCGTTCGGTTGCGTCCAAGAAGGCGTCGACGTCGTCTCCCCACACCCAGAAGAACGGCATGAGAGATTCGCCCGACGGGATGAATCGCTCGACTTCGACGCGGACGTCTAGCTCCTCGGCCGACAGCGTGTGCCCACCCGGGAAGGCTCGAACGGACAGTGTGAACTCCGCGATGTGAGCCATCTCCGTAGCACCCGGTCTACCAACAGGTCGACGGCCGAAAAGCGTGGTGCCAGTCTCCCGTACACACGGTGGCACGCGACCGAGAGAGGGCGCGTCACGGTGACGGAGTCGCGGACGACCCTCACTCGGTCGACGTCGCGTCGCGACGCACACGGACGAGGAGCAGGTAGACCAGCGCGCCCACGACCGGTACGAGGAACGTGACGGCGGTCCACGCGACGGCGTTGCCGTTTCCGGCGCTCCGCGCGTCGAGGTAGACCCAGCCGGGGAGTGCGACGTGGAAGACGAGGAAGTAGAGCATGAAGCCGAGGAGGGGCGCGAGGATGGACAGGTCCCCGACGGCGAGCCACATCGCGACGAGCGGGATGCTGACGAAGACGAAGAAGCCGACGAACAGGGCCAGGGGCGAGCGGAGCGATGCCATCGTCTCGTGAGTAGGTACGAGGGAGCGCGAATCAGGCTGTCGGTCCCGGTCACGCGGCGAGCGAGGCGAGGCGGGCGCTTCCAGAAGTCATATCCCGCATCGTCGTTTCCCCACGCGTATGGACGCCTACGAACGGATCACCCGGAACACGTCCGAGGTGGTCACCGAGGAGGAGGTACGCGCGCTGAGTGAGGACCCACAGGGGAAGCGGGCGTACGTCGGGTACGAGCCCTCCGGCGTCCTCCACATCGGCCACATGCTGACGGCGAACAAGCTCATCGACCTCCAGGAGGCGGGGTTCGAGGTCGTCATCCTGCTGGCGGACGTCCACGCGTACCTCAACGACAAGGGGACGTTCGCGGAGATACGCGAGACGGCCGACCGGATGAAACAGCAGTTCATCGCGTACGGACTCGACGAGGAGAGGACGGAGTTCGTGCTGGGGTCGGAGTACCAGCTCGACGAGGAGTACGTCCTCGACCTGCACGCGCTGGAACTGGAGACGACCGTCGCACGGGCACAGCGGGCGATGGCCGAGATTCAGCGGGGCGAGCACGCGAAGGTGTCGCAGATGGTCTACCCGCTGATGCAGGCGCTCGACATCGAGTACCTCGACCTCGACCTGGCCGTCGGCGGCCTCGACCAGCGGAAGGTCCACATGCTCGCCCGCGAGGAACTCCCCTCGGTAGGGTACGAGTCGCGCCCGGCGCTACACACGCCCATCCTCGCGGACCTCACGACCGGCGTCGGGAAGATGTCGTCCTCGGAGGGCGTCACCATCTCGATGGAAGACTCCACGGAGGACCTCGCGGAGAAGGTCAACAGCGCGTACTGCCCGCCGACGGCCGACCCCGAACCGGACGACGAGGGGAACGAGCGGGAGAACCCCGTCCTGCAGATATTCCAGTACCACGTCTTCCCCCGCTTCGAGGAGGTGGTCGTGGAACGACCCGAGAAGTACGGCGGTGACCTCGAGTACGAGCGCTACGAGGCGCTGGCGGCGGACCTCGAGTCGGGCGAACTCCACCCGGCCGACGCCAAGAGTGCGCTGGCGGCGTCCCTCGACGAACTCGTCGCGCCCGGTCGCGAGTTGCTCTGATTTCGCCGTTCGACATCACATCTGATACTCTAACCTGTCGGTTATTATCGGAGTGAGTAGACTGGGTCGTATGGACACCGACAAGGGCACCTCACCGGTCATCGCGGCCCTCCTCATGGTCGCGGTCGTCGTGATATTGTCGGGAGTGATATTCGTCACGGCCGAGGAGATCACCACGCAAGCCCGACAAACCAACGAGCGCCCGGTGCCGGTGACCGGCGAACTGCTGTTCAACGAGGGGTTCGAGAGCGGCGACAACGGCGTCTGGCAGAAGGGCGACGGTCCTGTCCCGCCGTACCTAGAGAGCGACGCACACATCGTCGCGAGGAACGCCCGGTTCGGTTCATCCGCCCTGAAGATGAACGAGTCGGCGGAGTTCACCGGCCAGAACGTCACCGACGAGATCGACGACGGCACCACCTATCGGATGTGTGCGTACACGATGGTCGACGACCCATCAGGCGCACCCGCGTACGTGGGTGTCCAATACTACGACGCGAGCGGGGCCATCGTCGACAAGGACACTTTCCGGGTGACGTGGACCGCCTACGAGGAACGCTGTGTCCTGACCGACATCCCGGACGACTCGGGCGTGGTGGAGGCCGAGGTGTGGGCGTTCCGTGACCCGAGCGGGACCACCGCCGGGACACTGTACGTCGACGAGGTGTCGCTCGTGCAGGTACGCTACTTCGGGAACTCGAACGCCAACCCGTACGAGAACGGCTGAAGTCCGAGCCAGTTCCGACCGAAACGAAAACCGTCGGTAGCCTCGCGGACGGACGAACGGCGGCTTTAAACCGGATGCTCACCAACGCCGGGATATGGCGAAAGACGGAGACGAGACGCGACGTGACCTCCGGATGCCCGACGACGACGAGGTGTTCGCCGTCGTGACGGACATGTTGGGTGCCAATCGCGTGAAGGTCCGTTGCGCCGACGGCGTCGAGCGCACCGCCCGCATCCCGGGCCGGATGCAGAAGCGTATCTGGATCCGCGAGGACGACGTCGTACTCGTCGAGCCGTGGGACTGGCAGGACGAGAAAGCCGACATCTCCTGGCGCTACGAGAAGAGCGAGGCGGACCAGTTGCGCGAGGAAGGCCACATCCAGTAACTGCCGGTGATTTTCGACGGGGCGCGAACGGGGAGAGAGCGGCCGGTGTACCGTCACCCTGCGCTCGTGCGGACGGGCGACCCGAGTCGCGTGGACCCTCCGAAGCTACGGAGCCCATCGGGTGGGCCGAAGCACGGCACCGTTCGAGACCGTCACTTATCAGAGGAAATACGTAATGTTAAACCATTAGCGTGTCTGGACCAATCATGGTGATGGCTGGCATCGTGGAGCGTCTCCAGCGGGCCGTGGGACGGCTGTCGGAGCGTGCAGAGAGGCACAGACGACCGGCCGACTACCCGTACGCGTGTATCGTGTGCGAGGTGCCGTACCCGTTCGAGCATCACGTCTGTCCGGAGTGCGGGAGCTACTCGGTCGAATCGAGGAGCGGTGCCCGTCTGGGACTCGTCGGGGGCGGACACGGGAACTGAGCGGTCCGGATGGGCGGGGACGACGAGAGTGCCTAGTCGACGCGAGTCCGTTCCGGCGTCGGCGACGCGCACTCCCCGGAGAGGTTCCCGGCCTCACACTCACACCACCGGTCGGGTGTGAAGAGTGCGACTTCGTCGTCGAGGATGCGGGCCGACGAGTGCTGTCGACAGCCCTCACAGACGACGTACTGACTCGCGAGTGCGTCGCCGACCGAGTTGGGCCGGAGCGGCGGGCTGACACCGTCGAAGCGCACTTCCAGCGTGTACTGGTCGTCGAACGCGACTGGGTCCGCCCGGGCGTCGGCGCGACACCGCTCGGAGACGCTGACGACCAGTTCGTCGGCGCCGCCGTCGTTCGGGTCGACCCGGAACGTCTGCAGCAACCAGACCGAGGTGTCGCCGGGGGAGAGGCGTTCGAGCAGTGCGAGGAAGACGTACGAGTCGCCCTCGATGTCGACGAGCTCGGGGAGCCGTCTGTACGCGCCCGCCTCCGGTCGCACGGGCCGAGTGGTGGGGTTCGACCCCGTCTTCGGCGGACCTGGGCGTGTCATGTCCGTCCCCGTAGCCGCCGGGAGTCACGTCGTCGAGGGCGTTCCGTCGAAGCGGGAGTGACCGTCACGCGGTCCCCCCGACGCCGCGCTGGGTCGCTGCCGGGTGGTCGTGACGTCGGTCGAGTCGCTGCTGACCGAACGTTCGACGGAGGTCGGTCCCTCGTGTCGGGCGGGGCCGTCCGGGGAGGCGCGGGGTGCGCTCGTGTGTCGGTAGAGTGATTGTCATCGCTCGTGAGCGTCACGTCCTCGGACGGGGTTGAAGACCAGTGACTGTTCGGACAGTCTCACTCCGTTTCACGACTGTTGCACGCCGTTTCTGGACCGTTTCACGCTCCGAAATCGACGCGGCGGGGGCGAATTCGTCTGCGGCCTCCCGTCCGAGACGACGTGCCACTCACCGACGGGACGAGATGAACGAGAGTGAGAGCGTGAGCGGACACGCAGACCGAAGAGAGAGCGGTCTCTCGACTGCCGAAGGCCGGGCGGCGACAGCAGCGACTGGTCGCTCGACACGGCCGTCGCTCACGCAACCGATACCCACCCTTTTCACGCTCCTCCCCGTATGTCGAGGCTAGATGACAGAGGAGTTCGGCCTGATCGAACCCGAGGAAGGTGAGGGGGAGGCCTTCGGCGACGAGTGGGAGGAAATCGACGTCTCCGACACCGAGGCCGACCGCATCGCCCGGAAACGGGACCGCGAGTTCGACGAGTTCCGCAAGCGGCTGAAGGACGCAGACCAGTTCAAGGTGGAGCAGTCGGTGTTCGACGACGCCACCTTCGCCGCCATCTACAAACTCGTCCAGGACGGCCACATCGAGGCCTTCGGCGGGCCCATCTCGACGGGCAAGGAAGCGAACGTCTACGAGGCGCTGGGGACAGACGGCGACATCGCGGTGAAGATTTACCGCATCAACGCCTCGGACTTCCAGCACATGCGCGAGTACCTCGACGGCGACCCGCGGTTCGAGGGCATCGGGAACGACAAGTCGAAAATCGTCCTCGCGTGGACCCGAAAGGAGTTCGCGAACCTCGAACGCGCCCGGAAGGCCGGCGTCCGCGTGCCCGAACCCATCGCCGTCGAACGGAACGTCCTCGCGATGGAGCTGGTCGGGCTCGTCGAGGAGCGCGCGCGCCGCCTCGCAGAGGTGCGGGTCGAGAACCCCGAGACGGCGTTCGACGTCGTCCGGGAGTACATGCGACGGCTCTACGACGCGGGACTGGTCCACGGCGACCTCTCCGAGTACAACCTCATCATCCACGACGGGGAGCTGGTGGTCATCGACCTCGGACAGGCCGTGACCGTCCACCACCGCAACGCCGACGAGTTCCTCAGACGCGACTGCCGGAACGTGGCGAACTTCTTCACCCGACAGGGACTCGAGACGAGTCCCGACGACCTGTACGAGTACGTCGTCGGGGAGTAACGGCCCCGGGGTGGTCCGGTTCCGGTTCGACGACCGCTGGAAGGGGAGGGAGTCGACGGGACGGGCGGCTCCGACGGCAGATAGGGCTATGCCGCGGAGCGCCGTATGGACCCCGAGATGACAGAAGGGACACGCAGGCGCGTCGCCGTCGCCTGTCAGGGGGGTGGGAGCCACACCGCGTTCACCGCAGGCGTCCTCGACCGCCTGCTGGCCGAGTCGGAGCCGGCGTACGAAATCGTCGCGCTGACCGGGACGTCCGGCGGCGGAATCTGCGCGTTCCTCGCGTGGTACGGCCTGGTGAGCGAACGGGACGAGGAAGCCGGACGCGAACGGGCGCGGGCGCTCCTCGCGCAGGTGTGGGACGACATCGCGGCGACCGGCCCGGTCGTCGCGGCGACCAACCGACTCGGTGTGTGGTGGGCGGACGCACGCGACAGCGGAGTCGCGCTGCCGGCCGTGAGTCCCTACGCGTCGGGCGTGTCGGCGTGGACCACGCGGTATCTCCGGCGGGCGCTCGAACGGGCGGTCCCACCGGACGAACTGGCACACGTCGTCGCGACGCTGCCCGAGACGGCGCCGACGCTTCATCTCGGTGCCGTCGACGTCGAACGGGGGACGTTCCGGACGTTCACCGAGCGGGACGTGACTATCGACGCGGTGCTGGCGTCGGCCGCCGTCCCGACCGTGTTCCGGGCAGTGACCGTCGACGACGACGGCAGAGAGCGACGGTACTGGGACGGACTGTTCTCGCAGAACCCGCCCGTTCACGACCTCCTGGCGGGGGTCGACGTGGACCGGAAGCCCGAGGAGATATGGCTGGTCCGTATCAACCCACAGCACCGGGAGTCGGTGCCGACCGACCTCGGGGCCATCGCCGACCGGCGGAACGAGTTGAGCGGGAACCTCTCGGTCAACCAGGAGCTGGCGTTCATTAGGCGGGTCAACGAGTGGGTCGCGGCGGGCACGCTCTCCGGGCCGTACCGGCAGGTCGCCGTCCGTGCCGTCGGACTCGACGAGGACCGACTCACGACCCCGTTGACGCCAGCCTCGAAACTCGACTGCCGACCGGCGTTCGTCGCGGAACTACGAGCGGAGGGGCGGCGAGCGGCCACCGACTTCCTCGACGCGGAGCGGAACCGACGACTCGTCCGCGGCGTCGTCGACGCGACGTGGAACACCGACAACCCCGCTGCGAGCGCCTACCTCACCGACGACTTCGAACTCCACGCAGTCGGCGCCGAGGAGCGAACGGGCCCGGCAGCGTACGGGACGTACGCCGAGCGGGTCAGGGGCGCGTTCGAAGGGTTCGAACTCCGCGTCGAGACCAGCGTGGCCGAGCGCGACCGGGTGGCGCTGACCTGGACGGCGCGGGGCCGACACGTCGGCCGCTGCTTCGGCGTCGCCCCCTCGGACGAGGTGGTCACGTTCCGCGGCGTCGAAGTCGCCCGCATCGCCGAGACGGACGGCGGGGCGGCCGTCGCCGAGACGTGGCTCTCCGTCGACGACGTCGGTCTCACCGCGGCGACGCGGAGGACCGACGACCCGCCGGTGCTGCAGACGGTGGTGACACCGGTCGTCGCCGACGTGGGTGGGGCGGCCGAGGCGCGGCGACTCGCTGTCGCCCACGCGGAACGGCTCTGGGGCCACGAACACGACCGACCGGCCGCGCTGGCACGACTGCTCGTCGACCGGTCGCACGTCTTCCACGGGACGGTCGACGACGTCGAGGGGCGCGACGCGTACGTCGCGGTGATTCAGTCGTACCGGGAGGCCTTCCCCGACCTCCGGGTCAGCGTCCGGGACGTGGTCGCAGAGGGGAACCGGGTGGTCGTCCGGGCGGCGATGACCGGGACACACCGGCGGCCGTTCGCGGGCGTCGAACCGAGCGGTCGGCGCGTCGAAGCCCACTGGGTCTTCGTCCACGAGGTGTCCGAGGGACGCATCACGGCGACGGGGATGCTGGACAGCCAGCGGTGGCTCCGCGACCAGTTGTCGGCCCGACCGCTCTCGGCCCGACGTCGTGACGAGCGGGCGGTCGACGAGGAACCGGGAGACCGACGAAGGAACCCTTAAACCGCTCCGTCGGGTACGTCGGGGCATGCAGCACGTGAAGGTGCCGCAGGACCGCATCGGAGTTCTCATCGGTGAGGGAGGCGAGACGATGCGCGAGATCGAGCGTCGCGCGGAGGTCCGTCTCGACATCGACTCCGAGAGCGGCAGCGTCGCCGTCGACTCCGTCGGCGACCCCGTCTCGGGGATGGTGGCACCCGACATCGTCCGCGCCGTGGGGCGAGGGTTCAAACCCGACGCCGCGCTGTCGCTCCTCGACGACGACCTGCGGATGTTCGAACTCATCGACCTCGCGGAGTACACCCGGAACAAGAACGACCTCCAGCGCCAGAAGGGACGGCTCATCGGCGAGAACGGGAGGACCAGAGAACTGATGGAGGAACTCACCGGCGCCGAAGTCGTCATCTACGGCTCGACCCTGGGCGTCATCGGCCAGCCCGAAGAGGTCGAGGCCGTCCGCCGGGCCACGAAGATGATTCTCGACGGCGCCCCCCACGGGGCCGTCTACTCGTTCCTCGAACGGAAACATAACGAACTCACGCGCGGGTTCGACGTCAAGTCGTGAACGTCCGCGGTCGTCTCCCTGCGCGGGACTGTTCTCCGCAGGTGGGCGTCCGCCACGTCGCACACGGAACCGTCTCTCGGGCGGTACGTTGACGCTCGCGGCACGCGACGGGACGTCCCATGCCGTTCTTCCTCACGGACCGCGGACAGCCAGTGCCGGCGGTGACCACGGGCGAGATGCGGGCGGTCGATCGAATCGTCGTCGAAGAGGTCGGTCCCGAACTCCTGCAGATGATGGAGAACGCCGGTCGGACGCTCGCCGGACTCGCCCGGGAACGGACGGACGACACGGTCGTCGTGCTCGCGAGCGACGGTGGGAACGGCGGCGGGGGGCTCTGTGCGGCGCGAGACCTCTCGAACCACGGGTGGGACGTCCAGGTGGTGCTCGACCGCGCGGGCACGGAACTGACCGGCGCGGCAGCGACCCAGTACCGGGTCCTGCAGGGGACGGACGCCGCCCTCCGGGAGAGAGACCACGGGCGTGCGGCGCTCGACGAGGCTGGTCTCGTCGTCGACGCGCTCGTCGGCTACGGCCTCGACGGGGCACTCCGGGGACGGGCGCGTGACCTCGTCGAAGCGGCCAACGCGGCGTCGACACCGGTCCTCTCGCTCGACGTGCCGTCCGGTGTCGACGCGACGCCGGGCGTGGCAGTCGACGCCGACGTCGTACTGACGCTCGCCCTCCCGAAGACGGGACTCGGAGCCACGGCGGCCGAGCGGGAACTGTGGCTCGCGGACATCGGCATCCCGGCAGAGGTCTACCGCCGCGCGGGTGTCGAGTACGACCAGCCGTTCTCGGGCGACGTACGGGTTCGGCTTCGCCCGGATTCCCCGGACGCCGGCGGGATATCAGTATATAAACGCGGAGAATCGTGCTAGCAGTTAACGTGACATACCCCGTCTCCGTGTGGCGATTCGTTCGAACCGGTAGCGAAGCTTTTATATAGAATCACAAACAATCCGCTGGTGTACTATGAGTCAGCGAATGCAGCAGGGACAGCCGATGATCATTCTCGGCGAGGATTCCCAGCGCACACAGGGGAAGGACGCGCAGTCGATGAACATCACGGCCGGGAAGGCCGTGGCCGAGTCCGTACGGACGACGCTCGGCCCGAAAGGGATGGACAAGATGCTCGTCGACTCCTCGGGCGGGGTCGTCGTCACGAACGACGGCGTCACCATCCTCAAGGAGATGGACATCGACCACCCCGCGGCCAACATGATCGTCGAGGTTTCGGAGACCCAGGAGGACGAGGTCGGCGACGGCACGACGACGGCCGTCGTCATCGCGGGTGAACTCCTCGACCAGGCCGAGGAACTCATCGACCAGGACGTCCACGCGACCACCATCGCGCAGGGCTTCCGACAGGCCGCCGAGAAGGCCAAGGAAGTGCTGGAGGACAACGCCATCGACGTCTCCGCCGACGACCGCGAGACGCTCGTGAAAATCGCCTCCACGGCGATGACGGGCAAGGGCGCGGAGTCCGCGAAGGACCTCCTCGCCGAACTCGTCGTCGACGCGGTCCTCGCAGTCCAGGACGAGGACGGCATCGACACGGACAACGTCAGCGTCGAGAAGGTCGTCGGTGGCTCCATCGACAACTCCGAACTCATCGAGGGCGTCGTCGTCGACAAGGAGCGCGTCGACGAGAACATGCCCTACATGGTCGAGGACGCCAACGTCGCGGTCATCGACGGTGCCCTCGAGGTGCGCGAGACGGAAATCGACGCCGAGGTCAACGTCACCGACCCCGACCAGCTTCAGCAGTTCCTCGACCGCGAGGAGGAGGAGCTGAAGGAGATGGTCGACAAGCTCGTCGACGCCGACGTCGACGTCGTCTTCGTCGGTGACGGCATCGACGACATGGCCCAGCACTACCTCGCGAAGGCCGGCATCATCGCCGCCCGTCGCGTGAAGGACTCCGACCTCAAGCGCATCGCCCGCTCGACGGGCGGGAAGGTCGTCGGCAGCGTCGACGACCTCGACGCCGAGGACATCGGCTTCGCTGGCTCCGTCGCCCAGAAGGACATCGGTGGCGACGAGCGCCTCTTCGTCGAAGACGTCGAGGACGCGAAGTCCGTGACGCTGGTCCTCCGCGGCGGCACCGAGCACGTCGTCGACGAGGTCGAGCGCGCCGTCGAGGACGCCCTCGGCGTCGTCCGCACGACCCTCGAAGACGGCCAGGTCCTGCCCGGCGGCGGCGCGCCCGAGACGGAACTCTCCCTGCAGCTCCGTGACTTCGCTGGCTCCGTCGGCGGCCGCGAACAGCTCGCCATCGAGGCGTTCGCCGACGCGCTCGACGTCGTGCCCCGGACGCTCGCCGAGAACGCCGGCCTCGACCCCATCGACTCGCTGGTCGACCTGCGCCAGAAGCACGACAGCGGCCAGTTCGCGGCGGGTCTCGACGCCTACTCCGGCGACATCATCGATATGGAAGAAGAGGGTGTCGTCGAGCCGCTCCGCGTCAAGACGCAGGCTATCGAGAGCGCCACCGAGGCGGCCGTCATGATCCTCCGCATCGACGACGTCATCGCAGCGGGCGACCTCAAGGGTGGCTCCACCGACGACGACGGCGACGACGAGATGCCGCCGGGCGGCGGTGGCATGGGCGGCGGCATGGGCGGCATGGGCGGTATGGGCGGTATGGGCGGCGCGATGTAAGCGAGGTTCCGAAGGAACCTCGTTACCGAGCGGGGAGCACACGCGACCCGCGAGGGTGGCGCTGTCTGAACAGATACGCCCACCCCCATCCTCCGACCTGCTGCACCGTCTCGTATCGTCGCTCGACCGATCCGACCTTCTCCGTTCTTTTCGACGCCGAGCAGCAGCGTCAGCGCTCGTCTCGCGTAGGTCGAGTCTGCGCTCGCTCCGCTCGTCACGCTCGTTCCTCGCAGAAGCGAGCACGACGTAATTCGAACCTCGGTCGCTCCCGTTCGCTCACTTCCCGCATCCTGATTCAAACCCCGCGTGGACTCGTCACTCACGGTTCACTGTCTGTCCCCGCGAAGTGACGAGCACGATGGGAGTCCCGCGAGCGCAGCGAGTGGGACTACATCGTGCGAGTGAAGACGAGCGAAGCGAGTCCGAACGAGCACGATGGGATTTGAACCCACGACCATCGGATGACTTCCCCCGACGGAGCACCGACGGGGATAGAAGTCCGACGCTCTAATCCAGGCTGAGCTACGTGCCCTCGTTCGAGAGAAGACGACGGTGACACAAAAGGAGTACTGATTTCACTCGGCTCCCGGTCGGCGCGATGGTCGCGACTCCGGGCCGGTTCCGTGAGGGAACCGAACGGGAGCCAGCGAGACCGCAGGTCCCGATCGGGCGACCCCACGCGAGGGGGGAGCGACCGACCGAGCGAACGCGAGAGAGAGAGAGCGAATCGGCTGGGGAGGGGGTGGTCACACCGCCCTGGCGACGCCGACTCGTCGCTGTCACCACTGTCTCAACCGCGACTCGGCCACGGACGAGGAGACGGCGAGTGCCCGCCCGACTAGCCGTCGAACCGGTACAGCGAAGTCACGTACGGCAACCGGTTGAACATCCACAGCGCCACCGGCAACCCGACGATGGTCACCGCGAGGAACGCCGCGACGTTCGCCCAGAGCCACGAGAGCCACCAGCCGACGAGAACGAAGTACACCGCTCGGACGAGGAGCGAGCGCTGGCCCCGCCCCGGCGACTCGGGGTCAACGACCGACCGCGGTTCGCGGAGGGTGAGCACCGTGGGGACGAGGTTGACGAGTTTGATACCGAGTGGGGCGCCAACGACGGTGGCGGTGAGGAACCACGCGACGTTGACGACGGCCGGCGTCGCCCACCAGCCGACGACGACGAACCACAGCGCGCGGATCAGGAGGGACCGTTGCGGCATGACCGGGAGTAGGCGGTCGAAGGACAAAAAGTGACGCTCGGCGCGTCCAGCGCCTCGAAACCGTCTCGAACGCGGGAGAGGTCGAGACGAGAACGACACGCGGGCCGCCGGAGACGACCCGACGGAGTGAAATGAGATGGGCGGATACGGACCCACATGAGAGTTATCGGGACCGTCGGCCTCCCCGGCAGCGGCAAGGGCGAGGCCGCGGCCGTCGCGGAGCGGGCAGGCATCCCCGTGGTCACGATGGGTGACGTCGTCCGGGCCGAAACCGAAGCGCGGGGGCTCCCGCCCGAGGAGCACGGGACCGTCGCGCGGGCGCTCCGCGAGGAGAACGGTCCCGCGGCCATCGCCGAACGGTCGCTCCCGATGGTCGAAGACCACCTCGAGACGAACGAGACGGTGGTCGTCGACGGCCTCCGGTCGGGCGTCGAGGTGGACGCGTTCGAGGAGCGGTTCGGCGACGACTTCACGCTCGTGAGCGTCGAGGCACCGTTCGAGGTGCGCGCCGAGCGACTGGCCGAGCGGGGTCGCGACCTGACCGACGAGGACCGCGACGCGCTGCTGGAGCGTGAACGGCGCGAACTCGAGTTCGGGATGGACGAGGCGATGGACCGCGCGGACGTCGTCATCAACAACACCGACTCGCTGGAGGCATTCCGACGGCGGGTCCGCCGCGTCCTCGACGTGTCCGCTCCCGAGACGAACACCGAGACGGAGGAACACCGATGACGGACGTGTACAGCATCGACGCACGCATCGTCGCCCCGGTTCGCGACACCGAGGTGAAAGACCGTGTCGCCGACGCCATGGCGAACCTCTTCCCGAACGCCGACCTGATGCACGAGCGGGGACAGGTCGTCGCCGAGACGCACTCGATGGAGCGCTTCTCCGAACGCCTCCACGAGCAGGAGATACTCGACTCGGCGCGACGGGAGTTCTTCCGGCGCGCCGACGACGAGGGCTTCTCCTTCGCGCTGAAGAAACAGGCGGCGTTCGAAGGCGTCGTCAACTTCTCCGTGGGGAACCCCGACGAACTCGGCGACATCGAGGTACAGGTCACGGTGCGGTCACCCTCCGTCGAGGCGTACATCGACTCGATTGCGCCGCCGACGGAGGACGGGAAGCCGGTTCTCCCCGACGAGTAGGGGCCCACCCGGCGGCGTGACGACTGCGCCAGCCGACCCGTCCGCTGCTCGACCAGTGGGCGCTGGGCGCTACTCGAACAGGTCCGTGTGACGGTTCGCGAGGTCCGAGTAGTCGCCCGAGGAGTACGCCTCGAACGCCTCCTCGACGTCGAACGTCGTCTCCGAGAGCGGCGTCACTGTCGCGGGCGCGCCGCGGGCGAACGAGTGGTCGGGGACGTCGAGACCCTCGGGGATGACGGTGCCGACGGCGACGATGCTCCCCTCGCCGATGTGGGTGTCGGAGACGGTGGAGTTGAACCCGACCATCGAGCCGTCGCCGACGGTCGTCTCGTTCAGCACGGCACCGTGCCCGACCATCACACGGTCCCCGAGACGGGCGGCGTGGAGGACGGCGTTGTCGCCGACGTGTGACTGGCCACCGACGACGACCGGACCGATGTCTCCACGGAGGACGACGCCGGGCCAGATACTCGAATCCGGTCCGACGCGGACGTCGCCGACGAGCGTCGCGTCCCGTGCGACGTTCGCCGAATCGGCGATGGTCGGCGTCCGCCCCTCGAACTCGTAGCGTCGACTGTCTGTCATGCCGGTAGTGTGAACGGGGAAGGTTGAGTATCTTACTCCGGTTTTATACACCGAGCGCGGGAGGCGAAGACGTGACCAGTCCGTTCGACACGACAGTCGTCGTCGGCGAGGTGCGGTCGGCCGAGCCGTTCCCCGAGGCGCGCAAGCCCGAACTGTTCAAGCTCGAAATCGACCTCGGCGACCGGGTGGTGCAGTCGGCCGCACAGCTCGGCTACCACCACGCGCCCGAGGAACTCGTCGGTCGGCAGGTGCTCTGTGCGGTCGGTCTCGGGGTCGTCAACGTCGCCGGATTCGAGTCGGAGGCGCTGACGGTCGGCGTCCCCGGCGACGACGGCAAGCCGGTGCTGGTGACACCGGACGAGACGGTGCCACTGGGTGGCGAACTGTACTGAGACGCGACCACGAGCCAGCGCCGAGGAACGCAGTCGCGGGCTCGCTGAGAGTGGGAAACGGTACCGTGTCGTTGATCGGACCGGGCTCAGGCGTCGCCCGGTCGAAGCCGACGAGAGGCGGAGTCGAGGCCGTCCCACGCGACCCGGCGGCGAGCCAGCGGAGACAGTGGGGGAGAAACCAGCAGTTACTCGGGCCTCGGACGTGACCGGCGGACGATGAGCCGAGGCGGCGACGAACCGCACGCACACACGGTCCGACTGGAGTTGGCCGACGAACCGGGAGAACTGCTACGGGCACTCGAACCGGTCGTGGACGACGGCGGTGACCTCCTGTCGATACGGTACGAGCGAGCGGACGTCACACCGCGAGGACGAATCCCCGTCGAAATCGACGTGGCGGCGACGCCGGACCAGTTCGTCGCCATCGTGGCCGGCCTCCGTGGTGCGGGAATCGACGTCGTGCAGGCGGAGACGGAACGGTACAGCGAGTCCTTCACGGTCGTCCTCTCCGGCCGCCTGGTCGAGGCGGGACTGTCGGAGACGGTGACACGGATTCGGGCCGAGTCCGACGTCCCGATAACGAAACTGTCGCTGTCCGCCCCGGACGGGACGCGAGACGTCTCCAGCGTGCGGCTGACGGGGTCGACGCCGAAGGGCGAAGTGGAGCGGGCGATGGGAGTCGTCCGCGACGTCGCCGCCGACGAGGGGTTGCGGCTGATCGAACTGGACGGCGGCACCGGGGGTGACAGTTGAGACGCGTCGTCGGGAGGGTGCGTCCGCTCCGAACCACTTTAATCGGTGGATAGAGTACCGTGGTCCCATGAGACCGGACGGGTTCACGCTCGCGGCCACGACGAACGACTTGACACGTGAGCCGGAAGTCAGAGACGTCGCGGACGTCGTCGAGTTCCGGATGGACAAGGCGGAGGACCCGCTCGAACAACTGGCCGAGTACGACGGCGAGCTGGCCCTGCTCGCGACCAACCGGGGACGGGCGTTCGGCGGAGAGGCGGCGGAGGCCGGACGCGTAGACGACCTCTCGACCGCGGCCGAGTTCGACTGCGTCGAGATGGTCGACGTCGAACTGGAGGTGGTCCGCGAGCGCGACGAAGTCGTGCCGGTGTTCCGCGACGGGGGTGTCGACGTCGTCGTCTCACACCACGACTTCGACGGCACCCCGGACGCCGATTCGCTCGACGCCATCTTCGAGGAGTGTGCCCGGTACGGCGACGTCGCGAAGGTGGCGACGCTGGCCGAGACGACCGGCGACGCGCTCGGGATGCTCAACGCGGTCCACCGCGCGACGAGCGACGGGAAGCGCGTCGCCGGAATCGCGATGGGTGGCGTCGGCAGTCACACGCGCGTCGTCGCACCGCTCTACGGGTCCAGACTCGGCTACGCACCGCTGGCGTCGGACACCAGCGAGTACGCGCCGGGACAGCTATCCATCCGGACGCTGGCCACGATGATAGAGACGCTCGGGTCGCCCGACCGGCACAGGGCCGACTTCCCCGACGAGGACGCCGCCACGTCGAACGGCGTCGTCGACTGACCTCGGGCGCGATGGCGCGGTGTCGAGGCCAATCACACCGCCAGCAACGCCGTCACCGCGAGGCCGATGAACACGACTTTGAACGCGGTGTTGACCGCGACGACCTTCGACCCGAAGGAGGGGCCCCAGATGCCGTACTGGAACGGGATGGAGCGTTTGAACGTCGACACCGCGAAGGAGACGATGCCGCCGAGGAGCATCGTCGCCACGGCCTGCCGCGGGGTGAATTCGACGCCGACGAGCGGGGCGATGGTCGCCGCGCCCGCCGTGGTGTCGAGCGCGAAGACGGCGATGACCGGGACGGCCGCACCGGGCAGGCCCACGACGGCCGCGAGGGGGTCCGCGACGTTCGTGAGAGCGGTGAGGTCGTAGGTCCGGGTGAGGACGACGACGAGCGTGTACACCACCACGAGGCGGGGGACGATGCGCCGGAGTTTCGGGAGCGTCCGGTCCCAAGCGTGTTCGACGACGTCGCGGCGCGTCTCCAGGTCGTCGTGTGGGGCACCGCCGTCGGTGGAGGTGGTCGCCGTCGTCGACCGGTCGACGTTCGTCGGGGAGAGCAGCAGGGCGCCGGCGGCGACACCAGCGAGCGTGATGCCGAGTGCGACCAGCGCCCGCGCTCCGACGTACATCACGCCGACTTCGAGGCCCAGGATGGGGATGAGGACGGGGACGTAGAACGTGAAGATGTGCTGGACGAACCCGAAGAACGTGTTGGTGGTGACGGCGACGAGCGTCGCGCGGTCGTCGAGCAGGCCCGACTCGCGGAACTCCGCGAGCATCCCGTAGCCGGCGGTGGTCGAGGCGGCGGTGGTGAGAATCGCCGTGCCGACCTCGTCCGGGAGGTTTGCCGGCCGGGTCAGATACCGCGAGAGGCCGGCGACGTGCTCGACGAGGCCGAAGCCGACGGCGAGGTTCGCGAGGAACACCCCGACGGCGATGAAGACGGCGATGCGTGCCACGCGCGGCAACACGTCTCCGAGGACGACCAGCAGGTCCGCCTGGAGCACGACGGGCGACGCCGAGAGCACGTCCGAGTTTCGGGGGTGCGCGGCAAAATGCGCGTCGGTCGTCTCCGGGCGACGGCCCGTCGCGGTCCCGGCGCGCGTGGACCGCGAACGGCGAGCGACTGCGTCAGAGCGACCCGGCGACGATGAGGACGATGACGGCACCGCCGGCTGCGAGCGACGCGGTCAGTGAGGCGGCGGCAGCGGTCGCACCGGCGTACCGCGTACCGAAGGCGGCGCCGATCACCCCGGCGACGATGAGCGCGACGAGGACCGTCTGCGCCGACACCAGTCCCAGCGCGTCGCCCAACAGCTGGACGGGGAGCGTCACGAGGATGCCGAGAAAGGGGGCGGCGACGTACGGGCGGTCACGGCCGGGGACGGAGAACGCAGTCATGACACGTAGGAGGGAGACCGGTGTCAAAAGGAGTCCGGACTGGCTGGGGAGGACGAGGCTGCGGATCACTGCGTCCGTGTACCGTGCGGTACGTCCGACCGCATCGGTCGTCTCGACACCGGCGGTTCACAGACGCGGGGGGACGCGGTCCACCGACTCGCCGGACCGAGTAACGCGTCTCACAGGGGCCGCTCACACGTACACCTGCACGGCCCCGAACAGCACCAGCACCCCGAGGACGTCCGAGGCGTTCGTCACGAGCGGGATGACGACGTCGTCGGGGTCGAGGCTGAACCGGTAGGCGGCGTACGTCGCGACGAGCGTCACGACGACTGCCAGCACCGCGAGCGCGACGCCGCTCGTAATCGCGACGGCGAGGACCGTCGACAGCGGGAGGCGTGCCGTGCCGAGGAGCGTCGAGAGGAACCACGCGCCCGTCCCGATGAGGGGGAACACGGTCACGGAGAGTGCGACGGTGGCGAGGGCGTTCCCCGCCAGCGCCTCGTCGCGCGGGTCGAACGAGAGCGTCCCGAGGTGGAAGGCGGTCGAGAGGCGGGCCGCGAGGATGCTCCCGAGGTTGCCGGCGGTGCCGATGGTGACCGGCACCAGGACGAGGAGGGTCGGAAACCGAAGCAACGACGACTCGAAGCTCCCGAGGACGAGACCCGACCCGACCTCGACGAGCGTCAGCGCCAGGAGGACGGGGAGCATCGCGCGGGTGATGGCCCGGACCGACCACTCGGTCGGCATCAGCCACCGCCTCCGGCGCCGAGTCCGAGCACGATGCGAACGGCCAGGAGGAGGAAGAGCACGCCGAAGACGTCACCCGTGGTGGTGACGATGGGGCCGACGAGCGTGTCCGGGTCGCGGCCGCGGCGGTAGCCGGCGAAGACGACCGAGACGACGACGACAGTCAGGACCGCCCCCGACAGGACACCGGCGACGAGCGCGATGCCGACGAGCGTCGGGAGCGACGCCACCGGCGTGTCGAGGGCGGTGAGGAGGGCGAAGACGACGACGGAGGCGAACGTCGACGCGAGGAGGCCGTTCGAGATGGCCGCGGCCGCGGCCGCGCCGAGGCGACGGTCGGCCGCCGAGAGGTGCGGTTCGACGAGGCCCTGGTGGAGCGCGGTGGCGACGCGCGCGCCGAACGACCCGTAGACGTTCCCCCGCGTGGCCAAGAGAGCAGGAATGAGCACGAGGAGACCGGGGACCTCGCGGAGTTCCGGGCGCATCCCGCTGAGGACGACGCCCGCGAGAAGCCCACCGAGCAGACTGGCAACGAGCGCGGGGAGCGCCTCCCGGTAGGCGTCGAGCACGACCTCACGGACGGTCATCGGAGACGCTTCACGGTGGAGGGGTAAAAATCGGGCGAGACGGGCGGGGTGTCGGACGGTCCGCCGGGGCCGTCTCACTCCGTCCGGTACCCGCGGTGTCGCGACTCGTCACGGAGGGACGGCCGGCGGTGTCAGGGGACGACGAGGTCGTTCGCGTCGCCGCTCGAGGTGGGGGTGACGGCCGCACGGAGGCTTCGGTCGAGGGGGACGGTGAGCGGCCCGAACGCCCGCCACTGGACGCGACCCTCGCGGAGCAAGAGCGCGTAAATCCGGGCGGGACGGTCGAGGACGAGCGCACGGCGGAACGCGTCGACGTCGGTGTGAGCGGTGAGTGCTCGGACGCCGGGGACGTCGCCGCCGTCGGTGAGCGGCGCGTGGAGATCCTCGGTGAGAGCCTCCTCGACGCCGTCGGGGAACTCGGGGAGGACGAGGAGGTCGTAACACCAGAAGCCGGGGACGGCGTCGGCGACGTCGGCGACGAGGGGGAGCCACGTCTCGGCCTCGCGACTGGGCTGGGGGGCGAATCGGACGAGTAAAAGCGTCGGGTCCGAGCCGACGTCGGTCGGGAGGTACACCGAACGGCCGTCGAGGTCACGGCCGTGGAGTTCGGGGAATCGCATGCGAGAACTACTTCAGCAGCGAGTATAAGCTTTCTCGGCCGGCGCTCGCGGTCGAGCGAGGACGACGGTATCGACGGTGCCCGAATCGTGAGGACTGGTGGGCGCGGCGGTCAGTCGCCGAACGGGCCCATGCCGCCCATCCCACCCATGCCGCCACCGCCGCCCTGGTTCTGCAGCTTCTTCATCATCCGCTGCATGTCGCCGTCGCCCATCCCCTGGAACTGCTTGAGGGTGCGCTCCATCATCTTGTGCTGCTGGAGGAGTTCGCGCACCGTCTCCTCGTCGGTGCCGGAGCCGCGGGCGATGCGGCGGACCTGCTGTGCGCCCACCGACCGCGGGTTCTCCATCTCGCCGTCGGTCATCGAGTCCATGATGACCTCGAACTTTCTCATTCTATCCTGGGTGACGTCCATCGCGTCCTCGGGGAGCTGGTCCTTCAGCCCGCCGCCGAGACCCGGAATCATGTCGAGCACCTGGTCGAGCGGCCCCATCTTGTTCATCGCCTCCATCTGCTTCTTCATGTCCTTCAGCGTGAACGACCCCTTCATGATGTCCTCGGGGTCCCAGTCGTCGTCCTCGGCCTGCGTCTCGGCCATCGCGCGCTCGACGCGCTCGGAGAGCTGTTTGAGGTCGCCCATCCCCAGGAGGCGGGAGATGAAGCCGTTCGGCTCGAACCGCTCGATGTCCTGGACCGTCTCGCCGGTGCCGAGGAAGGATATCGAGGAGCCAGTCTCGTTGACGGCGGTGAGCGCGCCGCCACCTTTCGCGGTCCCGTCGAGCTTCGTGATGACGACGCCGCCGATGCCGATGGAGCTGTCGAACTCGCGGGCCTGTTCCTTCGCGCCCTGACCGATGGCCGCGTCGAGGACGAGGAGGTTCAGGTCGGGCTGGACGACCGACTCGATCTCTTCGATTTCGTCGATGAGGTCGGCCTCGAGCGCGTGGCGCCCGGCGGTGTCGACGATGTGGACGTCGGCGTCCTCGGTCGCTTCCAGCCCCTCTTCGGCGATCTGCACGGGGTCGTCGGCGTCGGGGTCGCCGTAGAAGTCGACCTCCGCGCGCTCGCACATCTGCTTGGCCTGGTCGTACGCGCCCGGTCGGAACGTGTCCGTCTGGATGACGGCCGGCCGGAGCCCCTTCTTCGAGAACCACCACGCCATCTTCGCCGCCGTGGTGGTCTTGCCCGATCCCTGGAGGCCGGCGAGCATGATGGTCTGAGGCTCGAGCGGAATCTCGGTCGAGTCACCGATGAGGTCGACGAGTTCCTCGTAGACGATCTTCAGGACGTGGTCGCGGGCGCTCGTCCCCGCCGGTGGGTCCTCTTCGAGCGCACGCGTCTTGATGGAGTCCGAGAGGTCCATCACGAGGCTCACGTCGACGTCGGCGGAGAGGAGCGACCGCTGAATCTCCTTGACGATTTCCTGGACGTCCTCTTCATCCAGGCGGGATTTGCCCTGGAGCTTGTTCAGCGAGCCCCTGAGCGAACTCCCGAGGTTGTCGAGTACCATCGTATTGCTCTGGGGTACGAGACGGAGGCGGTAAAGGCTTTGTTCGTCGGCTCTCCCCCGTCTCGGGGACAGACAGGACGGAACGGGCGGGACGTGCACATCCGCACTTACTTATCCTTCTCTCGTCAACCCGCGACGTACGATGCTCCAGGTCGGGTTCGTCGTCGGATTCGAGCCGACGACCCTCCTCGCGTACCTCGCGGCAGCGGTGGCGCTCATCCTCGCGCCCGGCCCGGACACCATGTACGTCCTCGCCCGCGGCCTCCAGGGACCCGGCGCGGGCGTCCGCTCCGCGCTCGGCGTCGCGACGGGCGTCCTCGGACACACGCTCGCGGCGGCGCTCGGCGTGAGCGCCCTCCTGAAGGCCGCACCGGCCGCGTTCGCCCTCCTCAAGTACGCCGGGGCCGCCTACCTGCTCTACCTCGCGGCGCAGGCGCTGCGGACAGAGGAGTTCGACCCGACGACGGCCACGGAGGCGGGGGGGAGCTTCCGGCGGGGGGTGCTGGTGAACGCGCTGAACCCGAAGGTCGCGCTGTTCTTCCTCGCGTTCCTGCCGGGGTTCGCCGGGACGGGCCCCGACGCCCCCACCCGGATGGCCGTTCTGGGCGTGCTGTACGCCCTCGTCACGGCCGTCTACCTGTCGAGCGTCGCCCTCGCGTCGAACCGGGCCGGGCAGTTGCTCGCTCGGAGTCGGTTCTCGCAGGGGCTCCAGTACGTCGCCAGCGCCGTGATGGTCGTCCTCGCGGGGACGCTCGTCCTCTAGTCCTCGTTCTCGTCGTCGGCCACGTCGGCGAGCGTCCAGACGTCCACCTCGCTTCCGGTGCCGGGGTCGCGCTCGGCGGCGCTGCCGAACGCCTCGCGGACGAGTGTCTCTGCCTCCGCGAGCGACAGCGTCTCCGTGTCCGTCGCTTCGAGGCCGCCGAGGACGAGCGCCGTCCCGCTCCCGAACGCCATCGGCGGGTCCGAGAGCGTCGAGCCGTCCGCAGAGACAGCCCGCAGGGCCGCCCGTCCCTCCTCGTCGTGCGTGGCGACGACGGCCTCGGCCTCCGTCTCCTCGGCGACGTCGCTCGCGAGCCGTTCGAGCGCCGCCAGCGAGACGGCGTCACGCTCGAACCGGTAGGACCGGAGTTCGCTCGCGAGGAGGTCGGCGAAGCGGTCGATGTCGCGGCCGACGGCCGCGGCGCCGACGTCGGGAGTGAGGTCGAGGAGGTGCGGACGGTCCCGGCTCGCGACACTCCCCCCCCGGACCACCAGACGGTCGCCCGCGACGACGACGCCGTCGCGGCAACGGAGCGCAGCGATGGTAGCCATACGCGAAGGAGACACTCGAGTGACAAAAAGTGGTGTGCCTGCACCCCCGTCGTGCTCGCGGCCGGGTCGTGGCCCGCTTCACCGCTCGCGAGTCGCTCCGGCCTCCGTCGCGGGTGACGGGGCACGGTGTGTCGGCGTCGGACACGAGACGGACGTTCCAGTGGCTCTCGCCACGGCCGAGCCATCGACACGAACGGGAGCAGCGCGTGTTACTCCTCGTTTCCGAGGAGGCTGGCGACGAGTGCCTCGGGGTCGAAGCGTTCGAGGTCGTCGTACCCCTGACCCACGCCCAGGAAGAGAATCGGCTTCCCGGTGACGTAGGCGATGGAGATGGCGGCCCCGCCCTGCGAGTCGGCGTCGGCCTTCGTGAGGATGGCACCGTCGATTTCGGCCGCCTCGTTGAACTTCTTCGCCCGCTGGACGGCGTCCTGCCCGGCGACGGCCTCGTCGACGAACAGCGTCATGTCGGGGTCGACGACGCGGTCGATCTTCTCCAGCTGGGACATCAGGTCGTTCGAGGTGTGGAGCCGACCCGCCGTGTCGCCGAGGACGACGTCGACGTCGTGCGCCTCGGCGTACTCGACGGCGTCGTAGATGACCGCCGCCGGGTCGCCGCCCTGCTCGTGGGTGATGAGCTTCTCGCCCAGGTTGTCGGCGTGCTTTCGGATCTGCTCGTTGGCACCGGCGCGGTAGGTGTCGCCGTTCGCCATGACGGTCGACAGGCCTCGTTCTTCGAAGTACCGGACCATCTTGGCAATCGACGTCGTCTTCCCCACGCCGTTGACGCCGGTGAAGATGATGGTGACGGGCTTGTCTGCCTCCTGGATGCGGGCGTCGAAGTCGAACTGACCGACCGAGATGACCTCCAGCAGGGCGTCCGAGAGCGCCTCGGAGACGAGTTCGGCCGTGGTGTCGACCTGCTTGCGGGACTCGCCGATCATCTTCTCGCGGATGGTGTCGAGGATTGCCTCCGCGACGTTCATCTCGACGTCCGATTCGAGGAGCGCCATCTCCAGTTCCCAGAGCGGGTCTTCGAGGTCCTCTTCCTCGATGATGATGCGCCCCGTCGCGAAGGCCTTGGCTCGCTGGAGGGTACTAGCGCTCTTGGCCTCCCGCCCGCCCGCGGCCTCCTCGACGGCCGACTCGACGCCCTCGGCCGCGAGCGCCTCGTCGGCCGCCGAGTCCGAGAGGTCGACGTCCTCGGGAACGTCCTCGGCGTCGCCGGTGACCGCCGTCTCGGCGTCCTCCGTCGGGTCGGGTCCGGTCGGTTCCTCGGCCGTGTCAGCCGACTCGGCAGACGCGGCCGTTCCGACGGCGTCGGACTCACTACGGTCGACAGCGGCGTCGGACTCGTCCGCCTCGGCGTCGGTGTCGGTCGACGGCGTGTCCGCCTCGGCGTCGGTGTCGACCGCCTCGTCGGTCCCGGTCGTCCCCTCGGCCGTGGGTTCCACGTCGGCATCCGCATCGGCGTTCGCCTCAGCCTCGGCTTCGGCCTCTGC
>NZ_JBEPXO010000014.1:0-56270 GCF_041641895.1 Salinigranum sp.
CTCGTCAGACGCTCTCTGAGGGGCGCCAGTCGCATAATTCTCTCCGACACACTTAACAACTGATAGGTTGTGGGTGGTGGTATGCAACGCCGACAGGTACTCGCCTCGCTCGGTGCCCTCCTCGCTGCCGGGTGCCTGGGTGCGAAGCGCCCCGAAACCGCGTCGGGCGTCCGGACCGAGGGTGACCTCTCGCAGGTGACCCGCACGCCGGAGTCGACCGACACGCCCGAACCGACAGCGACCCCGGAACCGACCGAGACGCCCGAACCGACCCCGTCCGAAGAGAACGTCGACGCGGGCGACGAGGCCATCGAACGCGTCCAGTCCGCGTTCGCCGACACCGTGGAGACGTACACCGGCTCCGACGACGGCGCACTGGCCGACGTCCCGTTCACGACTGGTGCGTTCGACGTCCGGACCGTCCTCCTGTCGCTCGACACGGTCCAGTCCGAACTCGCCGCCGCCGAATCGGCTGCCGTGACGGACGACCAGCGCGAGACAGTCGCCGACCTCCGGGTCGCCGAGACGTTCCTCACTCACGCCGCACTCGCGCACTCGTACTTCGTCGAGAGCACCGACCGCCTCGACGCGACCTACGCCGCCTTCGACGCGGACGCGGACGCCGACGACGAAATCGACGCCGTCTCCGACGCCGAGAACCGCTTCGACACCGTCTTCGACCGTGGGAGCAGTCGCGTCTCCACCATCAAGAACGACGTCGACGACGACCCAGTGGCCGTCGCCGCCCCGTTCGACGACGACACCTACGACGACACGGTGGAGCGGTTCGAGGTCATCCGCGCCATCCTCGACGACGCTTCGTCGGGACTGGACCGCATGCTCCAGGGCCTCGACGAGTTCGAGGAGGCGCACGAGGACGAGGAGGACGACGACGACGACGACGCCGCCGACCGGGCCGACGAGGCACGCGAACTGTTCGACGAGGCGTACGACCTCTTCGACGACGCGGCCGACGCCGCCGGCGACGCGGACGACGACGACCTGGAGGCGCTCCTCGAGGACCTCCGCGACGTCGCCGACGAGCGGTACGTCGACGCCGACGACTTCTACGACGACGTCACGTGATCCGTTCCCGCGACACACCGTGACGCGCCCGAACGCGCCGTTTTTGTTCCCGGGGCGACCATCGACGGGTATGCAGACGCTGAACCGCCCCGTCCCCGTCGAGACGAGCGCGGAACTCGACGCGCTCGCCGCCGAACACCCCCTCGTCCTCGTCGAGTTCTACACGAACGGGTGTGCGATATGCCAGTCCATCGAACCGGTCCTGGGGAACGTCGCCCGCGCCTCCGACGTCGTGGTCGCCACCTGTAACCCACAGACCGACCTCTCGCTCGTCGAGCGCTTCGGCGTGCAGAGCGTTCCGACCCTCGTGCTCCTCGAGGACGGCGAAGAGGTCGGCCGCCTCGCCGACGGCTTTCAGAGCACGGAGGCCATCCTCGAATTCGTCGAGGACGCGCGGTCGGACATCTGATATCGAATCTGATAGCTGGCGGCGCAGATTCAAGTAGGCGGTGGCACACCGGACGAGTATGGACACGCTCACACTCCGCGACCGCCTCGTCTTCGTCCTGCTGGCGGCGGGGACCGTCACGCTGTCGATGGCGTCGTCGTCGACGCTGACCTTCTAGCGTTTCGCTTCCCGCACTCAGCGCCTAGCTCCCCACGCTCTCTTCTTCGGGCGGGAGACCGTCCTCGTCGACGACGTTCCCCTCGTCGTCGACGGTGACGACGCCGCGGTTGTTCACGGCGTAGGGGTCGAGGCCGATTTCTTCCATGAACTGCTTGTAGAGTCGCTCGGCCGTCTCGGCGTCCTTCTGTCTGTCGGAGGCGCGGTCGCACAGTTCGACGAGGTCCTCGGGGACGTCGTTCTCGTGGACAATCCAGTGGTTGATGAGGTCCGAGAGGCGGCGGATGGGCGAGGTGAAGTGGCCGTAGATGTCGAAGTTCAACGCGTGGTGTCCGCCGAACGGGTCGTTCATGTACTTCGCACGGGGCATCACGCGGAGGACGGCGCGCTGAATCTTGTTGAGCGACCGGCCCGGTGCCTCCTCCAGCGCCGCGTTGACGGCCTTCCGCGGGTCGTCGAACGACGCACCGGGGATGGAGACCCCGTCGAGTTCCATGATCTCGGTCAGCGCCTTGTCCCACTGGTCCGGGGTGGGCTGTGGGTGGACGCGGTACATCGCCTCGACGCCGCGGCCCCACATGAGTTCGTGCGTGACGGCCTTGTTCGCCTTCAGCATACACTCCTCGATGATGGTGTGCGCGCGGTCACGACTCGGGTTCAGGACGAGCGACCCGTCCTCTTTCCGCTGTTCGTGCATCTTGTCCGCGAGTTCGTACGCGAGGACGTTCTCCTCGTGGAGCGGGGCCTCGGCGTCGTCGAGACGGTTCTCACACTGCGTGTAGGTGAGTCGCTCGTTCGAGTTGATGACGGACTTGTAGATGTCGACGGACTCGAACGAGAGCGTCTCGCGGTCGATGTGCATCTCGACCGTGTGTGCCAGTCGGTCCTCGTTCGGGACGAGCGAGCAGACTGTCTCCGCGAGGGTGGGCGGGAGCATGTGGACCGTGTAGGCGGGTAGATAGACCGTGTTGCCTCGCTTGACGGCCTCGGCCCACATCTCCGAGCCGGGGTGGACGTAGTGAGAGACGTCGGCGATATGGACCCACAGCGTGTACTCCTCGTCGCCCTTCTCGATGGAGATAGCGTCGTCGAAGTCCTGGGCGTCAGCGGGGTCCGTCGTCCACGTCGTCAGGTCGCGGAAGTCCTGGCGTTCGTCGACCGCCGCGCGGATCTCCTCTTGGACGTCCTCGGTCCGCGCTTCGGCTTCCCGGAGGACCGCGCGGGGGAACTTGTCTCGTAGCTCGAACTCCTCGAACAGCTCTTCCCGCTTGTTTTTGAGATGGCGGGCGACCTCGGCGTCGATCTCGACCGGGCCCTGGCCTTCGGCGGTCCCGGCGTACGCCTGCTCGTCGTTCGACATGCCCTGGGATAAAAGCGAGAGGTAGTTAGTCGTGTCGGGCCAGTGCTCTCGGGGGTCGTCTCCCTGTTCGTCACCGACCACACGGTGCCCGCCGTCGACTGGTTCGTCACGCGGGACCGGGGCTGAGCGGATACGGACGGCCGAGACGCCGTCTCGGTTCGATGAAACGAGCGGGAGCGGAGAGACGGGGAGGGGGTGGGGGCGAACCGGGGGGTCGGGAGTGGCTACCGTTCGCGTTCCTCGGCCGACCCGTACCGCTCCTCGACGGCGCCGACGTACCGCGAGAGGAACTCCTCCTGGCTCAGCCCGTCCTGTTCGATGCTGAGGAGGAGCGACTCGAGTTCGTTCCGCGGCTGGTGGCAGAGCGTGCGGTAGCACGCCTTGCAGAGGTACTCGAACTCCTTGTCGTGTCTGTCCCAGCGGTTCCCCTCCTTGTCGTACTCGCGGGCGTCGGCACGGAGCACCGACTCGCCGCAGGCGATGCAGACGACGGTTTTTCGGTCCCGGTTCGACCGAGAACGCCACATATTCCTCCACATGGCCGGGGGTTACTTAGCGTTTGTCAGCGACGTCTGACGCGAGTCGCACACGCGGCCTCGCACGCTCCGCGCCGGGGGCAACGGGCGGTCCCCGCGTGACCGTTCGGTCGCGTGCCATCCTCCCCCACAGACGCGTCGGCACCATGGCCGACCGACGCGTCGCGGAACGAGTCGCATCGGTCGTTTTATCGGGTGGGACGGCCCATCTGCAGACATGAAGGTCAAGTCTCGACACCACCTGCGGAGCGACGAGATACGCGACTTGCGCGAGACCATCGCGACACGGGCGGGGGTCGACCTCGCCGGCGACGCGTTCGAGAAGGTCGACCTCTCGGAGACGAAGTTCGACGTCGTCCTCGTCGACGGCTCCCCCGCCGTGATGTTCGTCGACGACGACCCGTTCCTCACCGTCACGGGGGCGAACGACCACCCGCCGACGGCACACGTCGTGACCGTCGACTCGGGTGCCGTCTCGTTCGTCTCGGGCGGCGCGGACGTGATGCGTCCCGGCATCGTCGGCGCCGACGAGGACATCGACGAGGGCGACCTGGTGGCGATCAGAGAGGAGACTCACGGGAAGGTCCTCGCCATCGGCCGCGCTCTCGTCCCGGGTGCGGAGATGCTCGGCGACTCGGGCAAGGTCGTCGAGAGCGTCCACCACGTCGGCGACGACCTGTACGACCTGAGCATCTGACGCCCCGTCCCGGTCGGTAGTCGCCCGAGTGGCCCGCCGGAGACGACCGGTCCCACACCCCGAGGCTCGACCCCCCGGTATATGTCTTCGCGCGGTGACGTCTCACGTATGTACGACCGTCTCCTCTTCCCCACCGACGGGAGCGACCCCGCTCGCGAGGCACTCGGGTACGCCCTCGACATCGCGGCCGAACACGACGCGACGCTGCACGTCCTCAACGTGGCGGACACCAACCAGGACAGCCTCACCACGGTCGAGGGCCGGGTCGTCGACGTCCTCGAGAGCGAGGGGGAGGACCTCGTCGCCGAGGCAGTCGACCACGCCCGCGCCCGAGGCATCGACGCCGTCTCGGCCGTCCTGCAGGGCGACCCCACGCTCACCATTGTCGACTACGCCCACGAGCACGCCGACCTCGCGGTGATGCCGACCCACGGCCGGCGTGGGCTCTCCCGCCTGTTGCTCGGGAGCGTCACGGAACGGGTCGTCGGCGCCCTCGACGTCCCCGTCGTCGTCGTCAACCCCGCAGCGGACCGCACGCACCGGTATCCCCCGCGTGAGATACTGGCGGCGACCGACGGCAGCGACGCCGCGGGGCGAGCACTCGACGCGGCCCTCGACGTCGCCTGCGAGACGGGGGCGACCCTGCGGTTGCTCTCCGTCGTCGAGACGACGAGCCTGGGGTTCGACGTGCGCTCCGCCGTCGCGAGCGAGGAACTCGACGCCAGAGCGACCGCCGTCCTCGACGCCGCCGCCGCCCGGGCCACGGAACGGGGAGTCGACACCGTCACCCACGTCGCGCACGGCCACCCGCACCGGGAGATTCTCGACGCCCTCGACGACCACGCGGTCGACCTCCTCGCACTCGGCGTCCACGGCGAGACGGACTTCAGCCGGTCGGTGCTGGGTGGCGTCGCCACGAAGGTGCTCCGCACGTCGCCGGTCCCGGTGTTGCTGCGGCGCGACCCCGACCCCGGGGCGTGACTCGTCTCGTCCCCGACGTCTCCCCGTCATGCGAGTGTCTGACGTAAAACTAAGCCCCCTCACACCGCTGTACAGTGCATGGGAATCATGAATAAGCTCCTGAGTGGGGGGCAGAGTCACAGTACGGACGACTACGTCACGCTCGACCTGGACGACTTCGACACCGCCCGCGGCGGCGAGGCGCGAACGCAGGTTCACATCGCCGAAATCGGCGGCCAGCAGGACGTCATCGCCATCAAGGACGCCGTCTACGACGGCGACATCGTCATCGCCGACGTCACCCGTCTCCGCATCAACGACAGCACGATGGAGCACATCATCGACGACCTCCAGCAGGTCGCCCGCGAAGTCGACGGGGACATCGTCCAGAAGGGCGACGACCAGATCATCATCGTCCCGCAGGGCTGCGGTATCTCCCGCCGAAAACTCGCCTGACGGTCCCGCTGACTCGAACTGAGGCCGCTTCTCTCGCCGACAGTCGACCCCTGAGCACCCGCGTCGCCGACTCGACACGCCGCTCTCACCGTCGCGACTCACGGCCGACGAGGCGGAGCGGACGGGGAGCGAGCGGTCCACGACCGGTGGGATGGCCGCGGATCCGACGACCGACCGGCCGTCGACTGCCGAACCGGTGACCACCGAGACGACGAGCACCCGGTTCCCCGGCCTCGGATTCGTACCCGTCGTCGTCGCACTGCCCGTGTCTCTCCTGGTCGCCCGTCTGTGGGGCACCTCGCGCGCACGACGGCGCTGACGTGGGTTCGGCGGTCGTCCGAGACCCGGGCGTCTCTGGACGGCGCTGGCCGCGTCGAACCCGGTGGAGCGTCCGGCTCGGATACGCAACCGATGGGTATTCCCCCGCTGATTCCTTACCCCGACTCAGATGAGCAAGGACTTCATCGAGGTTCGAGGTGCAGAGGAACACAACCTGAAGGACCTCGACGTCCAGATTCCCCGCGAACAGTTCACGGTCGTCACGGGACTGTCGGGGTCGGGGAAGTCGTCGCTCGCGTTCGAGACCATCTACGCGGAGGGACAGCGACGCTACATCGAGTCGCTGTCGGCGTACGCTCGCAACTTCCTCGGCCAGATGGACAAACCGCAGGTCGAGTCCGTCGAGGGCCTCTCGCCCGCCATCTCCATCGACCAGAAGAACGCGGCGAACAACCCCCGCTCCACCGTCGGGACGGTGACAGAGTTACACGACTACCTCCGCCTGCTGTACGCCCGGGTCGGCACGCCCCACTGCCCCGAGTGCGGCCGCGAGGTGGGCGAGCAGTCGGCGTCGAACATGGTGTCGCGCGTCCTCTCGCTCCCGGACGGGACGCGCGCCAAACTCTGTGCGCCCGTCGTGCGGGACCAGAAGGGGGCGTTCAAAGACCTCTTCGACGAACTCGTTGCCGAGGGCTACTCGCGAGTGGAGGTCGACGGCGAGGAGTACGACCTCGCTTACGAGAAACCCGACCTCGACGAGAACTACGACCACACCGTCGACGTGGTGGTCGACCGCGTGAAGGTGTCGAACGAGGCCCGCTCGCGCATCACCGACTCGGTCGAGACGGCTCTCGAAGAGGCCGACGGCGTGCTGAAGGTCATTCTCCCCGACCCGCCCGAGGGCGTCCACCTCGGGGTCGAGAGCCGGTCGACGGGTGACCTCGCCGGCGAGGGCGACTCGCGCCTGGTGGTGGAGTTCTCCGAGTCGCTCGCCTGCACCCACTGCGGCATCGACTTCTCGGAGATCGAGACGCGTTCGTTCTCGTTCAACTCCCCGCACGGCGCCTGTCCCGCGTGTGAGGGCATCGGCAACACGAAGGAGGTCGACGAGGACCTCGTCGTGCAGGACCCCTCGAAGCCCATCAAACACGTCTTCGAGCCGTGGAGCTACAACCGGTCGTACTACCGGACGCGACTGGACTCCGTCGCCCGTCACTTCGACGTCTCGGTCGACACGCCGTTCGAAGAGCTCCACGAGGCCGTACAGGGCGCGTTCCTCTACGGCACCGACGACGAGGTGGTGTTCGAGCGGCAGACGAAGAACGGCACCCGACGGAAGACGAAGCGGTTCGAGGGCGTCATCCCCAACCTCGAACGCCGGCACGTCGAGACCGACTCGGAGTCGACGCGCGACCACATCGAGAAGTACATGGCGGTCACCACCTGCCCCGCCTGTGACGGCACGCGCCTGAAGCCGCAGTCGCGGTCGGTGCTCGTGCAGGGCACCGCCATCACCGAGGTCAACCGGATGAGCATCGGCGACGCGCTCGACCACTTCGAGGGGATGGAAGCCGAGATGGGCGAGCGCGAGCGGACCATCGCCGAGGAGATTCTGAAAGAGATTCGCGCCCGCCTCGGCTTCATGTGCGAGGTCGGACTGGAGTACCTGACGCTCGACCGTGAGGCCTCGACCCTCTCGGGCGGGGAGAGCCAGCGCATCCGCCTCGCGACGCAGGTCGGGTCGGGACTCGTCGGAGTGCTGTACGTGCTGGACGAACCCTCCATCGGCCTCCACCAGCGCGACAACGACCGCCTGCTCAACACGCTCGAGGGCCTCCGTGACCTCGGAAACACGCTCATCGTCGTCGAACACGACGAGGAGACGATGCGCCGCGCGGACAACATCATCGACATGGGGCCTGGACCGGGCAAGCGCGGCGGCGAGGTGGTCGCCCAGGGCGACTTCGACGAGGTGTGTGCCGCGGAGGACTCGGTCACCGCCGACTACCTCGCGGGGCGGAAGGCCATCCCGGTCCCCGAGGAACGCCGCGAGCAGTCGGGCACCCTCACCGTCCGCGGGGCCCGCCAGCACAACCTCAAGGACCTCGACGTGGCTCTCCCCCTCGGGACCTTCACGGCCGTCACCGGCGTGTCGGGGTCGGGCAAGTCGACCCTGATTCACGACATCCTCTACAAGGGGCTGGCCCGGCGGATGAACGACAACACCTCCGTCGACCCCGGCGAACACGACGCCATCGAGGGTATCGACGACGTCGAGACGGTGCGGCTCATCGACCAGTCGCCCATCGGCCGGACGCCGCGGTCGAACCCCGCCACCTACACCGGCGTGTTCGACTACGTCCGCGAGCTGTTCGCCGAGACCAAACTGGCGAAACAGCGCGGCTACAAGAAGGGCCGCTTCTCGTTCAACGTCAAGGGCGGCCGGTGTGAGGCCTGCGGCGGGCAGGGCACCGTCAAAATCGAGATGAACTTCCTGTCGGACGTCTACGTCCCCTGCGAGGAGTGCGACGGCGACCGGTACAACGACGAGACGCTGGACGTGACGTACAAGGACAGGACCATCGCGGACGTCCTGGGGATGGAAGTCGACGAGGCGTACGAGTTCTTCGAAGCCAACTCCCAGATTCGGCGGCGGCTGAAGCTCCTGAAGGACGTCGGCCTCGGCTACATGCGTCTGGGACAGCCCTCCACGACGCTCTCGGGTGGGGAAGCCCAGCGCGTGAAACTCGCCGAAGAACTCGGGAAGAAGGACTCGGGCAACACCCTCTACCTCCTCGACGAACCCACCACGGGCCTCCACAAGGAGGACGAGCGGAAACTCATCGACGTACTCCACCGTCTCGTCGACAACGGCAACACCGTGGTCGTCATCGAACACGAACTCGACCTGGTGAAGAACGCCGACCGCATCGTCGACCTGGGGCCGGAGGGCGGCGAGAACGGCGGCGAAATCGTCGCCCAGGGCACCCCCGAGGAGGTGGCACGCGTCGAGGCGTCTCACACCGGACGGTACCTCCGGGACCTCCTGCCCGACGTCGACGAGGAAGGGCCGCGGTCCGAACGCGTGCCGAGCGAGAAGAAGACGGCGAAGGCGCCGAGTGACGACGACTGAAGGCGCTGCCGGTCTCTCAGCCGTCTGCGCAGATATTCGAGTGGTATGTACGGATAGTTCTATGTCCAAGTATGACAATTGTTGACATATGACTCGAACGCTCAAGACCTCGGGCTTCCTCGGCCTGACGGTCATGATGCTCGTCGGGATGTACCAGCACTCGCTCGTCGCGGGCGGTGGTGGGGCTCCGAGCTGGCTGGTCGGTGGACACGCCCACCTCGGCGTCCTCTCCATCCTCGCCATCGTGATGGGGTTCGCCGTCGATGCGTTCGCTCTGACCGGTCGGCTCCGCTCCGCGGTGACGGGGCTGTTCGTCGTCGGACAGTGGCTCCTCCCGGTGAGCGTGTGGGTCGGTGTCGGCCTCGGCGTCACGATACTGCTCCCGGCCATCTTCCTGTGGGGTCTCTGTCTCATCGTCGCCATGCTCATCATGGTCTGGCAGGCGGCGACCACCGACCTGGGTGGTCGGGGGCCGACCCGGGGCGCGACGCCGGCCGACGACTGACTCCCCCTCGGAGTTTTGCCCGTGGCGGCCCCCACGACAGCCGTGCCCTCCCGTTCGTCCCTCGACCTGTTGCTCGCGCTCGTCGGCTGGGTCCTCCTCCTCTTCGTCCCGGTGAGCGTGGTCGCCGACGCGGCCTCCGTCTCGGTCGCAGGGGTCTCGGACCTCCTGCTGGTCGCCCTGCTCGCCGCTCCAGTCGCGACGTGGTTCTGGTGGACGGGCCGTCCCGTCGGTCCGCTGGGCGCGTGGTTCTTCTGGAGCGTGGCGCTGACGCTCGCGCTCGGACTCCCCGTCACGATTACGCTCGGTGTCCTCGACGCCGCCCCGACGACGGGGCGCTACCCCGCGCGCGTTCTCGGCGTCGGGTTCACCGCCGTCGTCTACGCCGGTGGGTACGTGCTGGGGTATCTCGACTGGGCGTCGCGCTTTCGTGACCTCCTGCCCGCCGTCGGCGCGGAGGGGCCGTGGTCCGAACGCGTGCCGAGCGAGAAGAAGACGGCGAAAGCGCCGAGCGACGACGACTGAGTCGGCGCGCTCGGCCTCGGCACCCTGCCGTGCGGTCAGCTACCTCTTCCCCGTCCTGGTGGGTTTCGGAGGAACGGTTCGTACGTGACGTTCCCGACCACGTCGGACTGGTCGTCGTCGTCCGCCGCGACGTTCTCGGGTGCCTCCTCGGGCCCGTCCCTGCTCCTCCAGTAGTTGTTCTTCGCGTCGACGACTGGCGCGTCCGACGCGCCGTTCTGGTTGTTCAGACCGACTGCGACGAGGAACTGGTTCGCACGGAACGTGACGCCGCTCCCGTCACCGTCGATTTTGACGGCCTCGGGCAGAATCGTCTCGGCGCTGGTGATGTCTTCGACGACGTTGTGGTTGACGTCGGTGTCGACCGTCGATGTCGACGCGATGTTGATCCCCTGTGCGAAGGTGAATTCGAAGTCGACGCCGTCGGACTGGTCCGAATCCGTGGCGTCGTCGGCGACGAGGTCTCTGATCTCGTTGTTGTTGATGCTCACCCCGTCGGTGTCGTGCTGGACGACGATTCCCAGCGGAGCGACGTCGCTCTCGATGCTCTGGATGACGTTGTTGTTGACTCCCGAGTTCGAGAGCGTCCCCGGGTCGCTGTTATCGGCATCGAAGAGGACGCCATTGGCTGTCGGGAAGCCGGAGTCGTCGGTCGTCTCCTGGTCGAGGTTCCGTATCGTGTTGTTCGAGACGTCGATGCCGTCGTGGTCACCCTGACCGACGACGATGCCCGTGACGCCGAGTCTCCCCGTTGGGCCGACGTTTTCGACGACGTTGTCCGTGATCGTTACCTCGTCCCTGTCACGCTCGACTTTGATGCCGAGGAGTCCTCCCGCATTCGTCACGGTGAACCCCTCGAACGTCACGCCGTCGGCGTCGAGAGACACCGCTGCGCCGGTCCCGCCCGCCCCGACGATGGTCGGGTCCGCAGTCGTCTCGATGGCCACACCGACGTCGACGACGACCGGATCGTACGTCGCCGAGTCCGTCACTACCAGTGTCTGCCCGGCACTCGCTGCGTCGACCGCGTTCTGGAGCGCGGCTCCGCCGCCGGAAACCGTCGTCTCCGCGGCGGCCGTCCCCGACACCGCTGCGCCGCCGCCGAGGACGACGCCCGTCACCGCACTCGTCTTCAAGAAGGTCCGTCGGCAGAGTCGCGTCCGAACCCGGTCTGGTTCTCTGTCTCGTGTCATGTGTTTTCGAGGGGCGTGGTCGGCCCGCCGTTCTCAGACTCACCCGTATTCGTATCGGTACCGGCGGACGCCCATCGCTCCCTGAACGTATCAGGGAGTAATGTCAAATGTATCTATCTCTCGACTGTCAACTGGAGGGAGCGATACGTCGTCTGTCCGGGCTGGTCTCGTAGACTTCCCGACGGCGGACTCACCCGAACACCGTTCGGACGGCGTCGGCCACCGCGTTCACCCGCGCGCCGTGTTCGTACTCGTGGCGGATTCCGTTGGTGACGTACGCCATCGCCACACCGCCGGGGTCGGCCCAGCCGACGATGCTCCCCAAGCCGCCGTGGCCGAACGTTTCGGGCGGAGAGAGCGATCCGTACTTGTCCCACGCCGTCCCCCCGCAGCCGAACCCGAGTGCGTACCGACTCGGGACGCCCATCGTCCCGTCGCGTTCGACTTCGACTTGACAAGTCGTCGCCGCGGCCACCGTCTCCTCGGAGAGGAGTCGCACGCCGTCGAGTTCGCCCCCGTTCGCGAGACAGGCGTAGAAGCGGGCCATGTCCCGGGCGGTGCCGATGCCCGTCGCAGCCGGGACGACCGCCCGCTGGATGGACTCCCTGTCGAACAGCGCCGCGGCGTCCTTCGTGCTCGTCTCGAGGCCCGCCCCCGACTCCCGGCAGGAGTCGTACGGTTCGAAGCCGACGAGAGTCGCCACCGCGTCTCCCGGGACGCCGTCGGGGAGGCCGATGCTCGTGTCGTCCATCCCCAGCGGTTCGAAGACGTGTTCGCGGGCGTACTCGTCGACCGGCGTCCCGGAGACCCGCCGGACGAGTTCGCCGACGAGGAATCCGTACGAGAGGGAGTGGTACGCCGCCGTCTCGCCCGGTTCGAAGACGAGACCGGCGTCCTCCATCGCCGTCACGGCGGTGTCCCAGTCGCCCCACTCCCCGGGCCGTTCCTCGAACCCCGTCGTCGGGAGGCCGGCCTGGTGGGAGAGCACGTGTCGAACCGTCACGTCGGCCTTCCGGTCGTCGCCGCGGTCGAACGTCGGCCAGTGCGCGACGACGGGGTCGTCGTAGTCCAGCGCCCCCTGGTCGCGGAGGTGGTGGAGACAGACGCCCGCGTAGGGCTTCGTACACGAGAAGAGCAGGTGACGCTGCTCGGGCGTCGTCTCCACCCCCTCGGAGCCGGTGACGCCGCCGGCGACGTCGAGCACGGGGGTGGTCCCGTCGTACACCGCCAGCTGTGCTCCGTGGTGGAGGCCGGCGTCGAGGTGCGCCTCGAACAGGTGGCGGACGCGTTCGGGGCCAGTCGCGTCGAAGAGGCTGGTTGACACGTGGTGGGAGACTGGTGTCGCGGTGAAAGGCGTTGTGGCGCGTCGCCGAGGCTTTGACGCCGGCGCTCGTCTCTCCGGTATGGACCGTCTGTACGCCGCCCTCCCCGACCGTGTGGCAGCCGTCGACGTCGACGCCGACGGGGCCGAGGTTCGCCGGGAGACCACCCCGACCCCCGACGCCTCGGTTCAGTGCGTCGCTGCCTCGCCCGTCGACGCCGACGCGGTCTGCTGTGGCACCGCTGACGACGGCCTCTTCCGGTCGACAGACGCGGGGGCGACCTGGGAGTCGGTTACGGGTATCGACCACGTCCGACTCACGAGCGTCACCTGCGCGCCCGCCGACGCGGACGTCCCCGCGGACGTCACGTGGTGGGCCGGCACCGAACCGAGTCGGGTGTACCGCTCGTCCGACGGGGTGACGTGGCGCGCGTGCGACGGCCTCACAGACCTCCCTTCGTCGTCGTCGTGGGCGTTTCCGCCCCGTCCCCACACCCACCACGTCCGGTGGGTCGAGGTCGACCCGCACGACCCGGGCCACCTCTACGTCGCCGTCGAGGCCGGCGCGCTCGTCCAGACCCACGACGGGGGTGAGACGTGGGAGGACCGCGTCGAGGGGTCGCGGCGCGACACCCACTCGATGGCGACCCACGCTGGAGCGCCGGGCCGTGCCTACTGCGCCGCCGGCGACGGCTACGCCGAGACGACCGACGGCGGGGAGACGTGGCACCACCCACAGGAGGGGCTCTCACACCGCTACTGCTGGAGCGTCGTCGTCGACTCGGCGGACCCCGAACACCGACTCCTCTCCGCCGCGAGCGGTGCGATGCGCGCCCACCGGGCGGGGTCGGCCGAGACGTACGTCTACCGGAAGCACGGCGAGGCGCCGTGGGAACGCGTCGACGGGTTGCCGACGGGTGACGGGGTGACGCGGTACGTCCTCGCCGCCGGGCGCGAACGGTTCTACGCGCTGTCGAACGCGGGACTGTTCCGCTCCCCGGACGGCGAGTCGTGGGACCGACTCCCGCTCTCGGTGGCTGACGACGTCACTGCCGCCGGTCTCGTTACTCGCTCCCTCTGAGCCCGACAGTGACCGTCCGAGGACCGTCGGGTCTCAGTCGTCCCCGCCGACGAGCGGTCGCGGGGAAGCGAGTCCCGACCACCGGCGCACGGCGTACTCGACCCCGCCGAACGCGACGACGACAGGCAGGACGACGAGCCAGACGACGAGGTAGAACGGGGTGGCGCTGTCGACTGGCGCGGTGAAGAGGTCGGTCCGGACGGCGTTACCGGTGAGGAACGCCACGGTGAGCGTCGGCGTGACGAGAAGGAGGCGAAGCAGCAGGAGCGTCGGCACGGCGCCGAGGACGACTCTCCCGGCCGCGCCCCACACGAGCCACGCCCCGAGGGCGTCGACGACGGCCTCGTACTGGTCGCGGACGACCCACAGCACGAGGGCGGCGTGTCCGACGCCGACGACGGCAGCCCCGAGGAGTGCCTGTCGGGAGCACCGCATCACGGTCACCCGTGGGTTCCGGACGGCGTACTCGGTGACGCCGATGACACCGCTGCCGACGGCGAGCATGGAGACGGCGATTCCTATCCGGGGCAACGAGTCCATCGCGGGCGGCACGACGAACGGGAGGAGCGCGAGGCCACCGGCCGCGTCGCCGACGGCGAGGCGCAGGCGGCGGTCGGTACCGAGGACGACTCCCGCCCCGAGCGTCGCCAGCGGGAGGAGCTACAGGAGGCAGAGTGCGACGAGGGCGGCGAACGTGTCGTCTCCGAGGCCCGTGATCCCGAACGGGAAGAGGTAGCACGCGTACGCGACCGGGAGGAGGACCGCCGCGACGAGGGAGCGGTGAGTGGTGTCGAGTGAGCGGCTGCCGACGGGGACCATGGCCGACCGCTCGGCGGGCGCGGCGAAAACCGTTCGGTCCGAACCGGTCGGTTCGAGAAGATATTTACTCGCGCTCCCGGTAGGGTGAGTCGATGTACGACTTCGTCGTAGTGGGAGTCGGCCCTGCCGGTGCCCGGTTCGCGCGCCGAGCCGCCGCGGCCGGCTACGACGTCCTCGCGCTAGAGAAGGGGGAGGTGGGGACACCGCTGGCGTGTTCCGGGCACGTCTCGACCGACATCTGGGACTTCCTCCCCGAGGCGGCGCGGGACGAACTGTTCCAGAACCGCATCTACGGCGCGGACTTCCACGTCGGCGGCCCACGGACGGGCGCGCGTCGGTTCTACAAACGCGAGGAAATATCGAACGTCATCGACCGCGTCCAGCTGGACCGGACGCTCGCTGACCTCGCACGCGAGGCCGGCGCGGACGTCCGCGAACGCCACACGGTGACCGGCGTCGACGAGCGGTCCGACAGAGTGGTCCTCACGGTCAAACACGACGGGACCACCGACAAGGTCGACGCGAAGATGGTCGCCGGCTGTGACGGCCCCGTCTCGCGGGTCCGCCGGGCGCTGGACCTGCCCGAACCGGGCGAGACGCTCCACGGCGTGCTCGCGTTCTCCGACGAGGTGGACCACGGCGACTACGTCGACGTCCACCTGACCGTCCCGCGCTTCTTCGCGTGGCGCATCCCGCGCGGCGAGGCGGGCGTCGAGTACGGCCTCGCGGCACCGCCGGGCGCGTCGGTCAACGAGATGTTCGACGTACTCACCCGGGAGTACGACGTCGACACCGACCACTTCTGCTCGGGGGCCATCCCCATCGGTCCGCCGGAGACGGTGACGACGGACCGCGCCTTCCTCGTCGGCGACGCCGCCGCCCAGACCAAGCCGTTCACCGGCGGCGGCATCCTCTACGGCATGACCGCCGCAGACCACGCCGTCCGAACCATCGACCCCGACGCCCCGGAGACGCTGGCCGACTACGAGGCCGCGTGGCGGGCGGACCTCGCTCGCGAGATTAGTCTCGGTCACTGGGTCCGCCGGTGTTACTCGCTGCCGGAACCGGTCCAGCGACTGGGACTGCGGGCGCTCTCGGGCGAAATCGGCGTCCACATGGACCGGCCCACGTCGCTGTTCTCGAAGCGCGGGCTGAAGAAACTCGTCGGGCGGTAACCCGCCCCGTTCTCACGCCTCCTCGGCCGGTTCGGGGTACTGTGGCAGCCGCCCCGACCGAACCCCACCGTCGACGAACGGCAGTTCCGCGAGGGCGGCGTCGACCTCCCGCTCGTCGACCCGCACGTCGACACCGACGCCGTCCGCCACGCGCTCGGGGAGGTCGTAGTCGACGAACGCCAGCGCGACGGGCCGGTCGAGGAGCGGGCTCTCGACGGCGCGGGTCACCTCGCCGACCGCCTCGTCGCCCGCGAACACCGCCGCGCCCGACTCGGGCAGCGCGTCCGGGAGCAGGCCAACGAGTCGCTGGCTCGGCTGCCCCCGGTTCTCCACCTTCGAGACGACCTCCTGACCGACGTAACAGCCCTTGTCGAAATCGAGGGCGGAACGGACACCCACGACGTTCGGGATGCGTCCTTCGAGTTCGGACGCGAACAGCGGCGTCCCCGCCTCGGTCGTGAGCGTGTCCCACGTCCGGTAACCGACGGGGATGGCGGCGTTCCCGCGGGTGAGGAGCGTGTCGAACAGCTCTTCGGCCTGGTCGGCCGGGCAGACCACCTCGTACCCCTCCTCGCCGGTGGGCGCGTCGGTGGCGACGACGGTGACACCGACGTCGGCCATCGACCCGCGCACGAACGAGAACGGTTCCTCGGGCGCGCCGGCGTGGTTCAGGACGGACGCGATTTTCTCCGTCGAGCGCTGGCCGTGGACGCCGAAGACGCCGAAGTCGGCCGAGGCGTCGCGCAACTGGACGTCCTGGATGAACACCTTCTCGCGCCAGTCAGCCAGGAGCGGTTCGAGGCGGGCGGGTGGCGTGAAACACAGCAGGCGCTCGCCCGCGTTGTAGACGAACAGTTCGGTCTCGATGCGCCCCTGCGGGTCGAGCAGGAGCGCGTAGCAGCCCTCCTCCTCGGCGTCCGGGACGCGGTTCGAGACGGCGTTGTCGACGAAGTCGACGCGGTCGTCGCCCTCGACGACGAGGACGCCGTACCCCATCTCGATGACGCCGACGCCGTTTCGCACCGCCCGGTGGGTGCGTTCGGGGCGGCCGTAGTGGTCGACGACGTCGACCCCGCCGCGCTCGGTGAAGACGGCACCGTGTGCCTCGTGCAGGTCGCCTACGAGCGTCATACCGACCGGGAGGGACCCGGCGGGGAAAACGGTACGGCCTTCGGGGCCGGTTCGCCGCGGCGTCAGAACCCGAGTCGGTCGCGTATCCTGTCCAGCAGGGTCCCCTCGTCCTCGGGCGCCTCGCCGGGATCGGGCACGACGCGGTCCGCGGGCATGATGCGAACCCGGTCGTCCTCGCCCTCGACGGTGATGAGCGAGTCCGACTTGAGCCGGTCGAGCGCCTCGCCGATGGCGTCGATGTCGGCGTCGACGACAGCCCGCAGTTCGTAGACGGTCATGCCCTCCGAGGCCCGGTCGACGAGGGCGTCGAGGATGGCGACGTCGATGTCCTTTCGCTTCCGGAACTCCCGCCGCGCTCTCATACGTGTTGCATCGGGCGCGGATGGTTTATACTGTTGTGGCTCCCGGCGCTCACCCCGCGTGAGTGAGTCAGACGGCCGTCTGACGTCGGGGGTAGTTTTTTGCTGTCGACTCGGAAACAGTGTGGCATAATGGGTCTCAGGTGCCTGCTCGGACACGACTTCGGCCCGTCGGGTGTCGTCCGCGAGCACGAGGAGGATGGGAGCGAGATGGTGGTGACCGAACGCGAGATTCGACGCTGCCGACGGTGCGGCGAGGAACAGGTGCTCTCCGAGAGCACGGAGGTCAGAGCCATCCGCATGGAGGACGAGGTTCGCTCGGACCGACGCGACGCCGACGCCGTCGCCCCCGCGAGCAGTACGCAGGGTGCCGACGTCGGCGACGAGTCGCCGCTGAACGCCGAGGCGGCCGCGTCGCCGGCCAGCGAAGGCATCGAGTCGGAGTCGGCGTCGGCGCCGGACGCGGCGGCGCTGCGTAACGCCGCCGAGTCGGTGAGTGACCCCGGTGAGCGCGGCGTGGCGACGACGGCCGAGACGGCCCCCGACGTCGGCCCGGCAGCCGAGGACGCGTCGGACGACTCGGACACGTCGCTCATCGAGCGCGCGGAGGCCGGGTTCGACGAACCACCAGACGACGCTACGCCCGAGGAGGAGGACGCGGTCATCCTCGACGACGACACGACGACCAAGCGCGAGTACGGCGCGTGGCCCGACGACGACACCGTCGGAGCGGACGACGCCGGTGCGCCGACCGGTCCCGACAGCGCCGCTGACGGCCCGGACGCGGACGCCACCGAGGCCGACGACGCCGACGACCCCCGGTCGCTCGCCGAACGGGCCGCCGAGGAGGACGCCGAACTGATGGGTGGCGGGAGCGACTCCGACGCCGACGCCGAGCGAGAGCGGGCGGACGCGTCGTCGACGGCCGGGGCGTCGGGTCCGGACTCGGAGACCGGGTGGCCCGCTCACGAGAGCGACGACGAGGGGTTCTCGGCGGGGACGGCGACGTCCGGCGGGCCGGCCATGGCCTACGGCAACGAACTCACGCCGCAGTCGACGAACGGACACAGTCGCCGCGGCAGTGAGAACGACGACGCCTACGAGACGTCCTACCTCGACAACACCGTCGAGCAACGCGAGGGCGACGGCACCATCGTCAGCGCGACTGACAACACCACCCCGCGCCCGCGTCCCGGCGTCGAGACGGAGTACTACTGTCCGAACTGTGGGCACACCCGCCCGCTCGACTCGTCGCTCAGGACGGGCGACATCTGCCCCGAGTGCCAGCAGGGGTACATCGCCGAGCGGGAGCAGTGACCGTCCCAGCGGAGTGACGAAACAGGTAAACCGTCCCCTATCAAACGACGCAGCATGAAAGAGTACAAGATGCGACGGGGCCAGACGCTCGAGGAGAACGCCCCTGACCTCAAAGCGACTGTCGAACGGTACTTCGGTCCCGTCACGGGCACCGAGGAGTGGAACGGGCACGAACTGTACGTCGTCGACGAACCGGACAACCCGGTGTTCAAGCGCATCGTCGCCGGTGCGGCGACGTACAGCGGCAAGAAGGACCAGCTCGCCGTCCACTTCGAGGAGCACGAGGCGGCCGCGATTCTGGAGAAGGGTCTCGAGGACCACGCACAGGACGCCGTCTCCGCGAAGAACGAGTTCCTGCTTGAGGTGACGGGCCGCGACGCGAAGTCCCGCCGCGACTCGATGAAGCGCGCCGTCGAGGACGACGCCCCGGACTACTGACCCGGCCCGCTGCCGGGGATGGCGTCGGGCCCCGACGTCTTCACCCGGCACCGAGTGAACGGCCGTGATTTAAGTCGACACCGGGAGAAGGTCCTCCAGACCATGAGCCTCGACACCATCGTGCTCGCTGTCGGCCCGAACGACGCGGACCGCTACGAACGACTCGCCGAGGAGACCATCGACATCGGTGCGGCCGCGGACGCTCACGTCGTTCTCGCCCACGTGTTCACCGACGACGAGTACGCGGAGGCGCTCGACCGACTGGAACTGGACCCGACTGCCGAGGGGGCGACGCCCGGTGGGGTCGCCCGCCGACACACGACCACGCGCGAACTCGGGAAACTGCTCGAGGACGCCGGCATGGAGTACGAGGTGCGCGGCGGCGTCGGCGACCACGGGAAGGAAATCGTCGCCATCGCCAAGGAGACCGACGCCGACCTCGTCATTGTCGGTGGCCGGAGGCGCTCGCCCGCCGGCAAGGCTGTCTTCGGAAGCACAGCCCAAGAGGTGATGCTCGAGTCGCCCTGTCCGGTGACGTTCGTCCGCGCGGACACGAAGTGACGACGGGCGGTCGACGATGCGACGACGGGCGGTATGACGGCGGCCGATGCGAGACGCTGTCGGCGTCACGGGTCGTCCACTCGCCTCCGAACAGACGCGTCAGCGTCCGTCCGGGCGACGGCCGGGGCGGCCCGGCATCCCCGCTCCGTCGCGTCGATACGCGGAACCACCCTGATTAAGTGGTCGGCGCGTTCCACTGTGGACAATGACGTACTACGTCGGTGTCGACCTGGGGGCGACGAACGTCAGGGCGGTCGTCGCGGACGCCGAGGGGACCATCATCGGGAGCAGTAAACGCGCCACGCCGCGTGGCCCGACGGGCATCGCCGTCACCGAGGCTGTTCTCGAAGTCACCCGTGCCGCCTGCGACGCTGCCGGTATCGACCCCGAAGCGGCCGTCGCGGCAGGCATCGGTTCCATCGGCCCGCTGGACCTCGCCGAGGGCGCCGTCGAGAACCCGGCGAACCTCCCCGACACCATCGACCGCATCCCGCTCACCGGCCCACTGTCGGTTCTGCTCGACACCGACCGCGTCTTCCTGCACAACGACACGAACGCCGGCGTCATCGGCGAGCGCTTCCACTCCGAGCGCAACCCCGACGACGTCGTCTACATCACCATCTCGACCGGCATCGGGGCCGGCGTCTGTATCGACGGCCACGTCCTCTCGGGGTGGGACGGCAACGCCGGCGAGGTCGGTCACATGACGGTCGACCCGCACGGCTTCATGACGTGTGGCTGTGGCCACGACGGCCACTGGGAGGGCTACTGCTCGGGCAAGAACATCCCGCGCTACGCGTACGAACTGTACCAGGAGGACGCGAACGTCGGGACGGACCTCCCCGTCGACGACCCCGACTTCTCCGCCGTCGACGTCTTCGAACACGCCGGCGACGACGAGTTCGCCGACTACGTCGTCGACCAGCTCTGCCACTGGAACGCGATGGGCGTCGCCAACGTCATCCACGCGTACGCGCCCATCGTCATCTACATCGGCGGCGCCGTGGCGCTCCGGAACCCCGAACTGGTCGTCGAGCCGATTCGCGAGCGCGTCGACGACATGGTGATGGTCAACGTCCCCGACATCCAGCTCACTTCTCTGGGTGACGAGGTGGTAGTGAAGGGGGCCGTCGCGAGCGCGATGACCGGAGGCACGGGTGACCGAGCCAGACTGTAGGTCTGGCGGTGTCGCCCGTGTCTTCGCAAGACGGACCGGCGATCGGGCGTGACTCTGAAGTCGCGTCGACGTCGGCCGTGCCTCCGTGGTGACCCGACCGTCCGTTCAGCGGGTGTCGGTCAGGAGTGGTTCCACTCGCACTCGACACAGTCGGTGATGCCGTGGACGTTGACCGTCGCGGCGGCACACCGCGGACAGGCCGTCACCGTGCCACCGTCGGTCACGACGGTCTCGGCCTCTCGGCGCCGCGTCCGACTCCCCGACCGACCGTCCGGGGCGGTCGGGTGACAGTCATGGCAGAGCCACCGGCTCACCCGGTGCGTCACCGCGACTCCGTACTCACGGTGTCTCAGCGCGCGTTCGACGCCGTCGCCACAGCGTTCACACTCGAACATGATTATCTGTCGGTCGTCACGGTATCACTAATATCTTCTCACATATGTGTGGTTGCGAATTCGGTACTCTCCGTATGTCCTTATATCATTCAGGGTGAGGGTAGAGCGTCAACTTCCACTCCCGTGGGCAGCGGGTCGTCGTGTCGGTGGCTGACCGTCGGTCCCCGTGTGCCGAACTGCGGCCACGGACGGTTTATCCGCCTCCAGTTCCAACGAGATTCATGCGCAGGCGTAGCGTCCTCCGCGGTGCCGCGGCGCTCGCCGGGGTGTCGACGCTCGCGCTCCCCGCGGGCGCACACGAGGGTGGCGGCGGCGAGGGGACGGTCTCTGGCGGGGGGAGCGACCGGTACGGCCCACTGGGACACGTCGACGTCCCCGGGGCACTGGAAGCCGTCGTCGGCGACGGGAACGTGGTGTACGTCGCGACCGGAGACGGCTACGCCAGCGTCGACGTCTCCGACCCCACCGCCCCGGCGGTGCTGGCGCGGCGGACCGGCCTCCGGAGTGAGTCCGAGGACGGCCCCCTCGTGAACGTTCAGGACGTGACGGTCGACGGCGACACGCTGGTAGTGGCGGGACCGGCCCACCCTGGGCGGAGCGCCCTCTCGGGGTTCGTCGTCGTCGACGTCGCCGACCCCGCCCGACCGGTCGAGCGGGGCTTCTTCGAGACCGACTACCCCATCCACAACTGCGACGTCGTCGACGGCCGGGCCTACCTCACCGGCAACGACGGCGCTCGCAACCCACTCGTCGTCGTCGACGTCGCCGACCCGAGCGACCCCACGGAACTCGGACGGTGGTCGCTCCTCGACACCGACGACCGGTGGGAGGGCGTGACGGCGAATCGACGCACGCTCCACGACGTGACGGTCCACGGCGACGTCGCCGTCTGTGCCCTGTGGGACGCAGGGACCTGGCTGGTCGACGTCGCCGACCCGACGGCGATGACGGCGCTGGGGAGCGTCGAGTCGCCCGCCCCCGACCGGCTTCACGGGGGGCACAGGCCGGCCGCCACACCTCCGGGCAACCACCACTACGCGACGCTGGCGGACGACCTGCTCGCCGTCGGGAAGGAGACGTTCGGCGTCCCCGTCGACGAGGACGGCGACGGCCGCACGGACCGGGTCGTCGGCGGGCCGAGCGGCGTCGACCTGTGGAACGTCTCGGACCTCGCGGCCCCCGAGCGACTGTCGACGGTCCACCCGCCCGTCAGCGACGACCCCACCTTCGGGGGGACGTGGACGACGGCGCACAACCTCGACCTCCGGGACGGGACGCTCTACACGTCGTGGTACCAGGGCGGGGTGAAACGACACGACGTCTCCGCCCCGCGTTCCCCCACCGAGGAGTCGTGGTGGCTCGCGCCCGACGAGACGAGCTTCTGGACGGCGCGGGCCGTCTCGACGGGAGCAGCGGGGTTCTTCGTCGCATCGAGCCGCGGCGTCGACGACGTTCCCGGCCGACTCTACACCTTCCCCGACCGACCGGGCCAGGGACCGTCGACGGCCGCGCTCCGGTCGAAGACCGGGACGGACGACGCGACGACGGGTCCCGCGTCGACACGAACAGGGGCGTCGGAGGCGACGAGCGCGAGCGCAGACGACGACGTCGCATCGGAGTCGACCGTCTCCGCGCCCGGGTTCGGCACCGGCGCAGGACTGACGGCGCTCGGCGTGAGCGTCTGGTGGCTGCGACGACGCGGACGCGACTGAGTTCGATGCTCGAGGGACCGCCGACGGGTCCGGGGCCCGCGCCGTGGCCGTCGCCGGCCGACTATCACGATTTATTCGCGAAACCGTAACCTACCCATAGCTGGGCGCACAAGGTGAACCAATGAGCGACGAACCGTTGAAAGAGCGCATCGAGACGTGGATGGTCGGACAGATGCCGATCATCCAGATGCACGGGGGAGAGAGCGTCGTCCGCGAGGCGAACCCCGAGACGGGGGAGGTCGTCGTCGAACTCGGCGGGACGTGCTCACACTGTGGTATCAGCAACATCACGGCCCAGAACATCAAGGCCGACCTCATCCGCGACTTCGAGGAGGTGCAGGACGTCGTCGTCCGCGTTCCCGACACGGGCGAGATGACCTCCGACACGGTGGAGGGCGGCCGCGGTGGCGAACTCCAGTTCTCGACCGAAGGCTCTGACCACTTCTGACCGAACGCGGCGTTTTTGACTCCACGGAGCGAGCGTGAGCGCGTGTCCGCCAGTCGAATCGTGCTCCCCGTCGGCCTCCTCGGCCTGTGTCTCCTCGCGGCCTGTCTCGCGGTCCCTGTCGACGACGGCCCCGCCCGCGACCGGACCGCCAGCTACAGCGTGTCGAACGCCGCCGACGGAACGTTCCTCGTCACGGTCAGCTTCGCGTCAACCGTCGACGGGTTCGAAGTCGCCTTCTCCAACGACTCGACGAGACGGTATCCGGACGCGTCCTCGCTCGATGAGGTCCCACGCTCGGTGGTCTCGCGGGCGACGCGCGTCGTTCCACTCGGTGACGACGTGCAGACGTTCTCGCACCGTCTCGGTCCCGGCGAGGGCGTCGGCAACACGGTCGAGTCGCTCTCTCGCGGGGCTGTCACTGTCTACACCGTCGCAACGCTGGACGGCGCCGAACCGATGCGGGCGAGCGGCGTCGACACCTGCGGTTCCAGTGCGACCGAGTCGACGCTCGACCTCCGAATCTCCTCGGACGGGTCTATCGACGCCGCGCTCACCTGTCGAGACTAGGTTCATGTATGACCCCGCAGCCAGTACCCCCCGTGACCTGACTGCCTGCCACGGGGCGCCCTGTGGGTGTGCGGCACGCCGTCCCGTGTGTTCGTCTCCGTGTCGCCTGTCCGCCGTCCTGCCCTCGCGGTCCGACTACAGCGCGTTCTCGAGACTCGACGCGACGCTCCGTGCCTTCGTCGCCAGCTCCTCGCTCAGTTCGCCCGTCTCGACGGCGTCGTCGAGTTCGTCGTCGTCGACGCGTTCCACCGTCCCGTCGGCGCGTTTGACGACGTCGACGTGGAGGTCGACGTAGCGCACGACGTCGGGGAAACATTCGACTGGCGTGCAGACGTTGACGTACGTCCCCTTCAGCGCCCCGTCCCGACTGCGGTAGACCGTCGGGTACCACCAGCGCCCCTCGCGGAACTTCGTGAGCGCGACGTCGCCCCGGTCTTGGTCGACGCCGAGGGCGTCGTAGGTGCCGCTCCCGCCCATCTCACGACGGACGGCCAGCGTCCCGTCCGCACCGTGCTCGACAACTTCGCCGCGGCCGAGGGTGATGAGCCGTCCGTCGGGCTTCCCGTGCCCGATGCTGACGATGTCGCCCTCGACGGGGCCGAACTGCCGGGTGACGACGCCGAAGGGGAACTCGCCTTCGGGCGCACAGAGCGCCTCCGCGAAGTCGACGCCGGCGCTCGCCGCCTCGGACCCCGCCTTGATTCGGTGGTGGCCCGGCATCGTCGTCACCACCGCCCGCCGGTAGTCGTCGAGCGCGAAGCGCGATTCCCGTCCGAACCACACCCACGCCGTCGCCGCCGGTTCGGCGCGCCTCCCCGGTTCCCCGACTGGTTCGTCCCGCACGGACTCTAAGTCGGCGGCGTGGTCGACGGCCTCGTCGAGCGCCGCTCGCAGTGTCTCCATGTCGGCGTCCGTGGCGGCGTGGCGCCACCGGATCCCCCACCCCTCCGGCACGTCGACGCCGAGGAGGTCGGTCATGCCGGCGAGTTCGCGCCCCGCAGCGTCGTCGCGCGTGTCGACGGTGACGCCGCTCTTCCCGGCGACGAGCGTCGCCAGTCCGCCCGTCGCCTCCAGCGCCGTCCCCAGTTCGGCGCGGCCGCCGTCCCACGGCGGCCGATCGGCACGGACCTGCACCCGGAGGTCGTCACCCTCCTCGACGTGTGTGTCGGCGGCGTCGTAGGGCAGGTAGCCCTCGCTCTCGCCGAGGTCGCAGACGGCCCCGCCGCCGAGCGTCTCGACGACGCGGGCGTCGAAGACGGCTCCCGTCGGCGTGGGAGAGCGCCACGTCAGCGTGTCGATCGCGACCCGAAGTTCGTCGACGAGGGTCGCGACTTCGCCGGGGGTACCCGCGACACCGACGCCCTGCCGGTCGTCGGTCGTCTCCACCGTCACGTCGTGGTCGGCGTCGTCGAACTCCGCGTCGAACCGGCGACGGATGGGGGGCGACGCCTGAACGACGTCGTGGCCCGCCGCCAGGAGGACGCGCGTGAGCGCCGTCGCGTAGATACCTCTGACGCGAACGCGGGCCGTCATAGCTGCTCGCGGTCCCGGACGAACCGGACGCGGTCGTTGACGGTCCCGCCGAGGGAGAGTTCGACCTTCTGGTCGGTGAGCGGTCGCCCACCCTCGACGGGGACGCCCCACGAGTCGAACCGCAGGTAGCCGCGGATGTCTCCCCCGTGGGTGTAGAGGTCGACGTACTCGACGGCGTGCTCCTGGACGTCGTCGGCGCTGTGTGCCATCTCCATGTCGGAGTAGACGGTGTCGACGCCGTCGAAGAAGGTTCCGAGCGTCTCCGCGTCCCGTTCGACGGCCTCGACGACGGCCTTCGAGACGGCCCGGACGTCCGACTGCGAGAGCCCTGCGTCGCGGAGCGCCTCCTGTGTCCGCTGGTCGAAGTGCATATCTGGTGGTGTGTCTCGGGGGTCTTCAACGCTTCAGAACGCTTCACTCTCCTCACGTGTCTCCGGGGGTAGATACGTCAGCACCCCTCGGTGGCAAGACATTAACCGCCCCGGCGACAGTTACAACCATGAGTGACCGCGTTGACCCCGTCGAGTCCGCGTCGGACGACGGTGTCGACCTCTACGACGTGTCGACGTGGGAGGAACGGACGTCTCTGGACGGGCTCGCCGTCGCAATCTACCGCCTCATCGTCGGCACCGCACGGGTCGCGGTCGTCCTCGCCGCCTTCCTCATCCTCCTGGCTATCGGCGGGTTGGCCGCGCTCACCGACCTGCAGGTCGGCCTCCTCACGCTCCTCTCTGCGGTCCCCGCGCTGGGGCTCGCAGCGTACGTCTACTACAGCGACGTCACGACGAGCGAACCCCTCTCGCTGCTGGTCGCCACCTTCCTCCTCGGCGTCCTCACGGCCAACTTCGCGGCCGTCCTCAACTCCCTGGCGCAACCGGCGTTCCAGACGCTCGGGTTCGTCGGCTCCGTCGCCTTCTTCTTCCTCATCGTCGGCCCGGTCGAAGAGACGGTCAAACTGCTGGCGGTTCGCCTCCACGCGTACCGCCGTGACGAGTTCGACGCCGTCGTCGACGGCGCCGTCTACGGGGCGATGGCCGGCCTCGGCTTCGCCACCATCGAGAACTCGCTGTACATCACCCAGAACCTCGGCACGGCGGCCGACATGGACCTCGGTCTCGGACTCATCGGCATGGGCGGCGGCATCACCGCGGTCCGAGCGCTCGCCGGACCGGGACACGTCATCTACTCGGCCATCGCGGGCTACTATCTCGGTTTGGCGAAGTTCAACCGCGAGAACGCCGGTCCCATCGTCATCAAGGGCCTCATCCTCGCGTCGCTCGTCCACGCTACCTACAACTCCACCGTCGGCATCGGGTCGGGCCTCATCACGGCGGTGACCGGTCTCCCGCCGCTCGCGGCGTTCTTCGCGTACGTCGTCCTCTTCGACGGCGTCTTCGGGCTCTACCTCCTCGGGAAGATCAAACGCTACCGCGACGCGTACCGTCGTGCGCACGCCGAGGACACGGCCCACGAGAGCACGTTCCGGTCGGAACCGACCGAGTTCGAGTAGTGTGGCGCCGCGCGGGAGACGGCCTCAGACCCGTTCGTCGACGCCCGCCAGATAGCCTTCGAGCATCGACTCGACGTACTTCGCGACGACGTCCACCTCGACGTGGATCGGGTCGCCCGGTTCCTTCTCCGACAGCGACGTCAGTTCGTACGTCGTCGGAATGATGGCGACGGCGAACGTCTCCTCGTCGCGTGCGGCGACGGTCAGCGAGATGCCGTCGAGGGCCACCGACCCCTTCGAGACGACGTACTGTCCGACCTCGGGCGGGAGCGAGAAGGTGTAGCGCCAGTCCTTGCCGACGCGCTCGACGTCCGCCACGACGGCCGTCGTGTCGACGTGTCCCTGCACCAGGTGGCCGTCGAACCGTCCGTCGGCGGCAAGCGCCCGTTCGAGGTTGACGACGTCGCCCGCCTCGACCGCACCGAGGTACGTCTTCTCGACCGTCTCGCTGGCGAGGAACACCTCGAACCACTCCTCGGTGAAGCGCTCGACGGTGAGACAGACGCCGCTGACGCTGATCGACTGGCCGTGGTGGAGCGCCTCGAAGCCGTGGTCGATACGGAGCCGACGGCCGTCCTCGGTCGCCATCACCGCCCGTATCTCGCCCGTGTCCTCGACGATTCCGGTGAACATAGTCGGGCTTGGGAGTGGTTTCGTATACGGGTTTCTCTCTGTCCGTGCAGTGTCGGTGCGTGGGCACTCGAGAGCTACGCACGGTCGGGAGGACGGTGACGAGGAGACCTCACGACCGGAAAGACCGCACGATACACGGGCGCGGTGGACCCACGTCCTCCCCAGCCGACTCCTTCGCTCACTGTGTTCGCTCCGTCGTCCCTCGCGCGCTGCCGGCGCGACAGACAGTCGCGCCAGCACGCGCCCCCGCACCGTCGCTGTCGGCGCGCGACGAACGAGCGAACGCAGAGAGCGAGTGAGCGCGCGAGGGCCCGCTCGCGCCTCCGTGCGCGTGCGACCGGCTGGGGAGTCTTCGTGCACGAACGAAGTGAGTGAACGAACGGCTCGAAGCGGCTCCGCCGCTTCGGTGGGTGAGGCTGCGGTCACCGCGTCCGTGTCCCCCGCGGCCTCCCTGTTCGCGCCGCTCCGTCGCCGCTGACTCCGCCCACTGTTCTGTCGACTCCCGGTCCCGCACGCACCACCGGAACACACGCGCTCCACTTCCAGCCGCAGGTGTGCCGTACGCTTTTACCGTCCCCCACGCGACGGTCTGTATGTCTCTGGCCACGCGACTGCGGAACAGCTTCATCACCGGGCTCTTCCTCGTCGCGCCGCTCGCGGTGACGCTGTTCGTCCTCCAGTTCGCGTTCGAGTGGGTCACGACGACCATCCGCCCCGTCGTCCGGCAGGTCCAGCCCTTTCTCGCGACGACGCTCGACTACTCGGGTGACCTCGTCCTCGTCTCGCAGGTGCTCTCCGCGCTGCTCATCGCCATCGCCATCACGTTCGCGGGCTATCTGGCCTCGAAGAGTCTCGGTCAGCGCCTCTTCGGCGGCTTCGAGCGCGGCATCCGGCTCATCCCGCTCGTCCGGACCATCTACTTCGGCGTCCGGCAGGTGTCGGAGTCGCTCACCGAGTCCACCGAGAGCTACGACCGGGTCGTCCTCGTCGAGTACCCCCGCGAGCGACACTGGATGCTCGGCTTCGTCACGAGCGAGAGCCCACGGAGCGTCAGCCGGACCACCGACGAGGACCTGCTGACCGTCTTCATCCCCCACAGCCCCAACCCGACGGTCGGCAAACTGATGATGGTCCCCGAGGACGAACTGTGGGAACTCGACATGAGCGTCCGACGGGGCTTTCGCATCATCGTCACGACCGGGTTGAGCGCCGAGGACATGGAGGACGACCTCCCGGCGGGCGTCATCGCCGACTGAGACCGAGTCGACCGCCCCGCACCGTCGACTCCCCCCGACTACAGCCCCCACAGCGCGACGATGCCGAGCGTGGTCACGACGGTCAGAAGCGCCTGCAGGGGCGCACCCACCCGGACGTAGTCGGTGAACCGGTAGCCACCGGGTCCGTACACCATGAGGTTCGTCTGGTACCCCACCGGCGTCATGAACGCCGTCGAGGCCGCGAACGTGACCGCGAGGACGAACGCGAACGGCTCCGCGCCGATGCGCCCCGCGGTGTCGACGGCGACGGGGAGGAGGAGCACGACGCTCGCGACGGGCGTCACGACGTTCGCGAGGAGCCCAGTCAGGACGTAGAACGCCGCCAGCATCCCGATGGCGGGGACGACCGACGAGAGCGAGACGACGCCCGACGCGATGACTGCCACGCCGCCGGTCTCCTGCATCGCCAGTCCCAGCGGGATGACGCCCGCCAGGAGGAAGACGACGTTCCAGTTGACGGCGTCGTAGGCGTCCGACGGCGTGAGCACGCCCGTGACGACCATCGCGACGATGCCGCCGAGCGCCGCGATGACGATGGGCACCACGCCGAGCGCCGCCAGGAGGACGACGCCGCCGACGATGCCGAGTGCTGGGAGCGTCGTCGGCTCGAGTTCCCGTCCCCGCACGCGGTCGACGAGATCCGGAATCTCGCCGGTGACGACGAACTCGTGCGTCTCCAGCAGGTAGTCGACAGTTTCGTCGGTCGTCTGCAGGAGGAGCGAGTCGCCGGCCTCGATGACGTGGTCTCCGAACTGTTCGCGGACGAGGTCCCCGTTCCGGCGGCGGACCGCGATGACGGTCGCGTCGTACCGCTCTCGCACCCGGGCATCCCCGATGGTGTCCCCGACGATGGACGACTTCGGGGGGACGGCGATTTCGACGAGCGTCCCCTCCGTCGGGTTGTCGAGTTCGTCGTCGCCGACTGTCGCTCGCGGGAGATACCGCAGGTCGGCGACGTCACAGAAGCGCTGAATCTCGTCGGGTGCCCCGCGGACGGTGAGGATGTCGCGGGCGTTCAACTCCCGGTCGGAGTCGGTCGCGATGAAGTGCTCGTCGCCGCGGACGACGTCGAGGATGTCGACGTCGAGGTCGCGGGCGGCGTCGTTCACGACGTCGGCGGCCGGGACGCCGACGAGCGGCGAGCGTGTGGGGACGAGCACCCGTGCGAGGTACGCGTCGACCTCGTACTGGGTGGTCCTGTCGCCCGGCGTCACCCGAGCCGGCGTGAGCGCCTTCCCCACCGTCAGGAGGTACGCGCTCCCGACGACGAGGACGACGACGCCGAGGCCGGTGAACTCGAACATGCCGAACGGGTGGTCGATGAGCGACGCCGAGAGGTCGCTGGCGACGAGGTTCGTCGCCGTGCCGATGAGCGTGAGCGTCCCGCCGAGCATCGACGCGTACGAGAGCGGCAGGAGGAGCTTCGACGGCGAGACGCCCGCCTCCTCGGCGAGGTCGGTTACCATCGGGATGAACACCGCGACGACCGGCGTGTTGTTGACGACGCCCGCGATGGGACCCGTGAGGCCGACGACCGCCGCGAGGAGGCGGTTCTCGTTCCCCCGGGTGACGTGGGCCACCTCCGCGCCGAGCCGTCGGACGAGTCCCGTCTCCTCGATGCCCTTCGAGAGGACGTACATCGCCAGGATGGTCACCGTCGCTGCGTTCGAGAAGCCCGACAGCCCCTCCTCGGGCGAGATGCCGGTCCACGGCCCGAGCACGACGAGCGTGACGACGAGCCCGATGGCGACGATGTCGGGCGAGACCATCTCGGTGACGAACAGTACCACCGTGGCGAGGATGATTCCGAACACCAGCGCCGTCTCGGTCGGCAGCCCGAGAATCATATGCCACCCACCGAGCGGTTCGGGCTTAGCTGTTCGCCCCAGTCTCGTCTTCGGAGACGAGAGACGGCGCGTTTTTACTGCCCGCTCACCAATCTCTCGGCATGTCCCTGGGCATCACCGACTCGATCCAGCTGGCGGCGAGCCTCGTCTTCGCCATCCCGCTCGGTATCTTCGGCATCGACACGCTCCTCCGCGGGGACACATTCCTCGGCGGCGTCGCCGTCGTCGTCGCCGTACTCATGGTCGTCCTCCCCCGGATGCTCACGACGCCGGCCGACATCCCCGCGGCGGCCGCCGAGAAGGCCGTCGGCAAGGCCGTCAAGATGCCCGACGACGAGGACGACTGAGGCGAGTCGAGTCGAGTCGGCTCGAGTCCAGTCCTACCGGCGCGACGCCGAGTCGAGCGCCCGCGACGGCGACAACGACCCCGGGAGCGAGACGACCCGCTCGACGCCGTCGTCCAGACAGAGCGTCTCGACGTGGCGCACGACGTCCGTCCGCCGTCCGTCGCTCGCCGTCTCGTCGCCGTCCCGGGTGACGCTCGCCGCGACCACTACTACCTGTCCCGGCCGGAGTTCGTCCCCCTCTCGCGGCCGCTCGCGCACGGCCTGCCCGACTCCGCCCACGGACACCGACGGCCGCTCGAAGCCGTACGCCGTCACCTCCGCTCGGACCTCGCTCGCGACGTCGCCCACCGCGACCGACTCGCCGTCGAGCGCGGCGGCGAGTCGCCCGCGCCCGGCGCGGTGGGCCGCGTCGAGCGCCAGTTGCGCCCGGCGGTCCCACCCGCCGTCGCCGTCGACGACGAGGGTCCACGCCGCCCGAAGCCGTCCCCCGCTCGGCCCCACCGGACAGCACTCCACGACGACCGGTCGACCGGCGGCGAGCGTCTCCTCCCCTCCGCTCCGGACGCGAACGCCCGGCGACTCGACACCCTCGCCCGCGAGGGTGGCGCTCACCGAACGGGCGAGTCGCCCGGCAGTCAGCGGCGAGTCGGCGTCGTGGAGCACACCGTCCCCGACGTCGGCCGTGGCGAGGCGCTCGACGGCCGTGTCGAACCCGCGCGTGGTGGCCGTTCCGAGCGTCCGGACGGCGTCACGCTCGGCAGGCGTCTTCACCGCCCGCGCGTCGCCGAGGGCCGTCGTCGAGGCCAGGTCGTACCCCGCGCGTTCGAGAAAGAGCGCGGCGTCGTGGCGGACCGCACGCGGCGTGAGCACGGTCCCGTCGCCGGGCGACCCGACGAGTTCGTCGAGGATGTCCACCACCGATCCGGCCGGGTCGTCGACGGACCGGACGTCACCGGGCGCCTGCGCTCCTCCGCGGCCGACGGACACGCTGTCGCTGCCGCGTTCGGCCAGCCTGACCGCCGCACCGCTCGTCACGACGACGGCGTCGCTCTCGAGATAGCTGCAGTTGGCGTCGCTCCCCGCGTGGACGAACGCGACGGCGTCGTCGTCCCGGAGTCGCTGGCGGACGACGTCGACCCCGCGTTCGAGGCGACTCGCGAGGACCCGGCGGGGGGCGAACCCGAGGTCCGTGGGTCGGCCGGCGGACACAGCGCGCTACGGCTCCGGCGCGACCGGCTCCTGTGCCGCGTCGAGCAACTGCTCGAGTTCCTCCTCGCGGAGTTCGTTGTGCAGGAGGACGCTCACGGGGAGGGTGGGCGCGCCGTCGACGAGGTTCTCGAGGATGACGAGCCGCTCGCGGGCACGGGACATCCCGACGTAGAAGACGCGGCGTTCGTTGTCGGTCAGGATGGGGACGGGGCTCGTCGTCGAGGTGAACCCCTCGATACCGTGTGCCGCCAGCTCCTCGTCGGACACCGAGGCGGCCATCTGCTCAACCACCTTCTCCGTGAGGTCGGTCGAGACGAAGACGTGGTCGGCCTCGCGACCCTTCGCGGAGTGGATGGTGCCCAGTCGGACGTGGTCGGGGTCCATCCCCTGGTACGGTCCCTCGAAGTACGCCGCGATGGACTTGCGCTGGAAGCTGGTCACCTTGCGGACCATGTCGGACGCCGAGGCCCCGTCGGGGACGAACGGGGTGACGGCCCGCACCTCGTCGGCCGGGATGGTGAACGCCGCGAGGTCGTCGGTGCCGGCGGCCTCCTCGTGTTCGTCGATGACGTCGTACAGGTCGTCGCGTTCGTTCGAGCCGAATGCCGACTCCTGGAGCATGTCGGCCAGCCGTCGCGCTTCGAGTCCTGTGACGGGGTCGTCGTCGACCAGCTTCTCGACGGCTCGGACGTAGTCGGTGAGCCGGTCGGTCCACATCCGCTGGTCCGTCAGCGTCGAGAAGGGCATCCCCAGCGGGAGGAACTCGTCGATGAACTGGAACATCTGGTAGCGCGCTCTGAACAGCACCATCACGGTCCCCTCGTCCTGCTCGACGGTGTAGCGGACGTTCCGGGCGAGGTCGAGCATCGAGGGGTTGTGGACGCCCTCGACTCTGCCACCCTCCTTGCGCGGCTTGAGGTCCTTCTCCTGACGCTTCTCGATGTGGCGAATCTCCCGGTTGACGACGTTGAGAATCTTCGAGGGGAGTCGGTACGAGTTCGGGAGGATGACGTCCTCGTCGCGGGGCGTGTCGAGCAGGAGGTCCGGGTCCGCCCCCTGCCAGGCGTAGACGACCTGGTCATCGTCGCCGGCGATGAGGACCTTCTTCATGTGGGGCTTCCACTCCTCGTAGACGTCGTACTGGAGCGTGGTGATGTCCTGGAACTCGTCGATGACGAGGTAGTCGACGTGGGGGACGAGCGAGCGCTGCTTCACCCGCTCGAGCATGTCGGCGAAGCCGACGAGGCCGTTGTCACCCTTGTACTTCCGCCAGCCACGGATGGCTTCGGGGATGTCGACCCGGTCGTCGCTCGACGGCCACGTCGGGGTGTACTTGTTCCCCTCCTGGGCGTTAGGGTCGATATCGGGGGGGAGACGGACCTCCTCGACGTTCCACTGGAAGGGGACGTCGTACCAGTCGGCGACGTCCCGTCTGGTGCGCTGGAGCCACTGCGAGGTGGCGATGATCTTGTTCCCGAGCGTCGTCGAGCGGGCGGTTCGGCGGCCGCCGCTCTTGTACTCGTCCTCGTACTCGATGCCGTACTCCTCACAGAACTCCTGTTTGTCCTTCTCGCCGACGACGTCGCCACGCGAGAGGTTCAACAGTTCGTACGCCTTCGCGTGCATCGTGGAGACGTTGCCCTTCAGCGCCCGTGGGTTCGTGTCGAGCCGCTCCGCGAGCCGTTCGCGTATCTCTGCTGCGGCCGCACGCGTGTACGAGACGACGAGCACGTCGGTGACCTCGATATCGTCGTCCTCGAGGAGACCCTCGACGCGGTCGAGGAGGGCCGTCGTCTTCCCGCTCCCCGGCCCACCGAACAACCGGGTCACGGTCGGTGATTCGCTCATTATCCCCGTTCACGCCCCGCTGGTTCATAAACGACGTGCCTCGTCGCGCGGCCCTGCACGGCGGCGAGACGACCCCGTGGGTGGTCGGGTGTCGACGCCGAACGGAGCAGGTGAGGCCGCGGTACCGCGTCGTGCCGGGTCAGGTACTCGGGTTCCACCCGCAGACCGAACATCGGCTCGCGGAGGTGTCGTGGAGCCCACCACACTCCGGGCACTGAAGCTTGTTATACGACTGGTCCCAGCGTACCGGTGTCGTCTCGTGTCCGCGGTCCGAGAGGAACTGGTCGAACACTTCGTCTTCGAAGTCGCTGGGTTCGGCTGCCATACGGGTCGTGGTAGGTCGTCACATTACTTATGTCTACTGTTACCATGGCATACTTTACCACGAACGTACAGTTTCCGTGAGACTCTCCAGGCGTATCAGGTCGGCGGGGAGAACTGACCGGCGGCCGCGCGACTCAGGCGCTGTCGAGGTCGTACAGCGCGCCGTACTTCTCGGTGACGTAGTCGGTGAAGGCGTCCGCGGAGAAGTCCTCGCCGGTGGCCTCACGGACCAGGTCGTTCGTCTCGTACCGCTGGCCGTGACAGTGGACGTTCTCCCGGAGCCACGTCTTCAGCGTGTCGAACTCCCCCTCGCGGGTCAGTTCGTCGACGTCGCCGAGGTCGTCCTCGGCCGCCGCGAACAGTTGGGCGGCCATCGCGCTGCCGAGCGAGTACGTCGGGAAGTAGCCGAACGACCCGTGCGACCAGTGGATGTCCTGCAGACAGCCCTCCGCGTCCGTCTCGGGTCGGAAGCCGAGATACTCCTCCATCTTGTCGTTCCACACCGCGGGCACCTCGTCGACGTCCAGTTCGCCCGCGATGAGCGCGCGTTCGATTTCGAACCGGAGGACGATGTGGAGGTGGTAGGTGAGTTCGTCCGCCTCCACGCGGATGGGGTTGTCCTCGTACACCTGGTTCACGGACTCGTACGCCTCGCGGGTCGTCACCTCTTCGAGCGCGGGGAAGTGCTCGGCCATCGTCGGCAGGAACCGCTCCCAGAACGCCTCCGTCCGGCCGACGTGGTTCTCCCACAGCCGTGACTGTGACTCGTGGACCGACAGCCCCCGGTGTTCGCCCAGCGGCGTCGCGTACTCCTCGTCGGGCAGGCCGAGGTTGTACGTCGCGTGCCCGAACTCGTGGATGGTCGCGGTGAGCGCGTCGATGGGGTCTTCTTCCTTGAACCGGGTCGTCACCCGGGCGTCGAACTGCGTCCCCGTCGAGAAGGGGTGCGAGGAGGTGTCGAGTCGTCCTCGCTCCCACGGGTAGCCGAGCATCGTGAGCGCCTCCCGGGCCACCTCCTCCTGCACCTCGGTGTCGAACGTCCCCGCGAAGGCGTCGGTCGTGATGGGCGTCTCCGACGCCCGAATCTCGTCGATCATCGGGACGAGCGTCTCCCGAATCTCCGTCAGAATCTCCTCGGCACGTTCGAGCGAGAGACACGGTTCGTAGTCGGCGAACAGCACCTCGTAGGCGTCGGCGTCGGGGTCGACGTACTCCGCGTACTGCCGCTTGAGGTCGACGAGTTCCTCGACGTGCGGGGCGAACTGCGACCAGTCGTTCTCGGCTTTCGCCTGCTCCCAGATGGGCAGAGCCTCCGACGTCTTCTGAGAGATGCGTTGGACCAGGTCGGTCGGCACGCGGACGGCGCGCTCGTAGTCGCGGCGCACCTCGCGGACGACCGCCGCCTGGTCGGGCGAGAGGGTCTCCGTCTCCAGTTCGTCGAGGAGGTCACCCACCTCGTCCTCGGTGAGCAGTTCGTGCTGGAGCGCCGACAGCGTCGACAGTTGCTGGGAGCGCGCCGGCGTCCCCTCCTCGGGCATCATCACCTGCTGGTCCCACGAGAGGAGCATCGACGCCGCCTCGACGTTGTTGATGCGCTTGACCTTCGAGAGGAGTCGGTCGTACGCCCCGGGCGTCTCCTGGGTGGAGGATTCGGTCGCCATATCCCCACATAGGAGGCCGTGGCTATCAACTCCGTGCTTCCCGTACTCGGGCCGGCGCTCACCCGAACCGCTCTGCGACCTCGCGGTAGATGCGGTAGCACCGCGCCACGACCGCGAGACTCACCGACTCTCCGGCCGTGTGTGCCTCGCCCGGTTCGGCCGCGCCACAGACGACACAGGTCGTCCCGGCGTCGGCGAGCCATCCGGCGTCGGTCGCGTGCGGCTTGACGACGTGTTCCGGAGCCCCCTCCTGTGCCGTGGTGGCGGCGTCGAGGACCAGGTCGGCGAACGCCGCGTCGTCGCAGGCCATCGGCGGGAGGTCCTGGTCGACGCGCCACTCCACGCCGTCGATTTCCTCCGTGCGCGCCAGCGGCGCTCGCTCCCCCGGGACGGTCCGCTCGTCGACCGTCACTTCGCACCGTTCGGGGATGACGTTCCACGCCGTCCCGCCGTCGATTTCGGTGACGGCGACGCTCCCCCGCATCGAGTGGCCGAGCACCGCCGTCTCGGGGAACTCGATGGCGCGAACGACGTCCACCGCGTCGCAGGCGCGGTAGACGGCGTTCGTCCCCGACTCCACCTCGCTCGCGTGGGCGGCCTCGCCGTGGGCGACGAGCGTACTCCCCCGTCGCCCCTTGTGCGCGACGGCGACGTCGGTCACCCCGGGTGCGGAGTAGCCGGTCGACCCCTCGCCGACGACGGCGTAGTCGACGTGGAAGCCGTCGTCGAGGGCGGCCCGCGCGCCGACGCCGCCCCGCTCCTCGCCGACGAACGAGACGAACAGGAGTTCCGCCCCCTCGACCTCGGCGTCCCGAAACGCACACATCGACGCCGCGACGGCACCCTTCATGTCCGCCGTCCCGCGGCCGTACAGCCGTCCGTCGCGTTCCTCGACGACGTACCCGTCGTCGTCCACCTGTCCGTCGGCGGGCGGGACGACGTCGTGGTGACCGACGAACGCGAGCGAGGTGTCTCCGCTTCCGCGCCGGGCGACGACGTTTCCTGCTTCGTCCCGCCGTACCTGTGCGTCGGTCTCCGCGCGGAGCCACTGCTCGACGGCGTCGCCCGCCTCGGTCTCGTCCTCGTGGCTCGGAATCGACACCAGGTCGTGGATGAGTTCGCCCAGTTCGTCCATACCCTCTCTCCTCGGGGGGCGGTGAAAACCCCTCGGCCGATGTCCGACGCCTGACGCCGGTGATTAGTCGTTCGTGCTCGGCTCGGGGTGCGGCGGTCCGCCACCCTCGACGACTGTGACGCCAGCGAACTCGAACCGGGCGCCGCCCTCGGTGCTCTCCGTCAGCCGACACTCCCAGCCGTGTGCGTCGGCGATACGTTCCACGATGCCGAGGCCCAGCCCCGTTCCCTTCCGTGCCGTGCTGTGCCCGAACTCGAAGACAGCGTCGCGCTTCTCGGGCGGGATACCCGGCCCGTCGTCGGCGACGAAGAACCCGGCCTCGTCTCCGAGCGGCCCGAGGCGAACTCTGGCCGTCGCGTCGTCGTCCGGGCGTCCGCCGCTCCTGTCGGCGTGTGTTGCGGTGTCGCCGCTCGCGGCTTCCGACCGGCCCTCCGTCGCTCCGCGGTCCACGCTGTCACCGGCCCCTGACCGGTTGCTCGTCGAACCGTGCTCGACGCTGTTCCGAAACAGGTTCTCTAGCAGTCGTTGGAGACGGACGCGGTCGGCGAGGAACCGGAGGTCGCCGACCACCTCGATGGACTCGTCGTCCCCCTGCCAGCACGACCTGGCCGTCCGTCGGAGGGAAACGGGACTCAGGTCCCCCTCGTCGACGCCGCGTGCCAGCGCGAGCACGTCGTCGATGAGACGGTCCATCCGTTCGAGAGCCGCCTCGGCCCGGTCGAGACTGGCGTCCGTGGCCGCGTCGTCGGTCCGGGCGAGTTCGACGTTCCCTCTGGCGATGTTGAGCGGGTTGCGGAGGTCGTGGCTCACGAGAGAGGCGAACTCGTCGAGTCGGGCGTTCTGCCGCTCGAGTTCCCGTTTCGCCTTCCGTCGTTCCGTACTGTCGCGGATGACGCAGACGAACCGGCCGTCGTCGAGCGGACTCAGCGACAGTTCCTGCGGGAACAGGCTCCCGTCGGCCCGCCGTCCCACAGCCTCGCCCTGCCACGACTCGCCCGCGGCGAGCAGCGGCATGGCCTCCTGTTCGAGTCGCTCGGCCTCGTCGTCGTCGTACAGCGTCCGCCAGTTCTCGCCGACCAGGTCGGCGGCGTCGCGGCCGTAGATTCGTCCGTGTGCCTCGTTGACGTAGTGGTAGACCCCCCGGTCGTCGAAGACGGCCATGCCGTCCATGGACGCGTCCATCGCCGCCGCCTGCGTGGCGATGGTCCGCGCCCGTCGGCGCTCGGTGACGTCGACGAACAGCGTGAGGGTCCCGACGGTCCGTCCCTCGGAATCGTAGCGAGGGACGGCCCGGAGCAACGTCTCGACCACTGAGCCGTCGCTCGCGACGAGCTGTCGCTCCTCGCGTGTGAACTCACCGTCGAGCGCGCGTTCGTACCCTCCCTCGTCGAGCAGCAGCGTCGCCGACTCCTCGGTGTACAGGTCGGCGAGGGAGCCGCCGACCACCTCGTCGTGCCCGTATCCCAGCCGGTCGAGCACACGCTGGTTACAGTCCGTGACGACAGGGTGGCCGTCCTGCTCGCTGGTGAGGACGTACATGACGGGTGCCAGCTCGAAGAGGTCCTGGTACTGGCGTTCGAGCCGTTCACGGACCGCGATTCCCTCGATGGCGTGGCCGATCGCGTCGCCGAGGTCCGCGACGAGCGCCCGCTCCGTCCCGTCGAACGCGTTCGGGTATGCGGCGTAGAGGAGCAGGACGCCGTAGACCGTCCCGTCGTGCGCCAGCGGGACGCCCGCGACGGAGTGGAATCCACGTTCGAGCGCGTCCTCGCGCCACGGTTCGAACGACGGGTCGTCGTCGACGTTCTGTGCGACGACGACCCGGTTCTCGCGGAGAGCGGTTCCGGCCGGCCCGCGACTCCGTGGTCCGTCGACGGTGACGGTAATCGCGTCGAGATAGCCGCTGTCGTCGCCGCCGATGGTCCGCGGCCTGATACGCTCCGTCTCGGGGTCCGGCTCGCCGATCCACGCGAACCGGTACGGTTCCGACCCGGCTACGCGGTCGCAGACCGCCTGCTCGACCTCGTCGCGCGACGTCGCTCCGACCAGCGCCCGCGTGACGTCCCTGACCAGTTCACTCACCCGGCGGTGGTGGGTCGCCTCGCGCTCGGCACGATACTGCGAGACGGCGTTCTCGATGCGGTTCGCGAGAATGACGTACCGCTCGCGCCCCCCGCGCTTCCGGAGGTAGTCCGTGACTCCCGCCGAAACCGCCTCGCTCGCAATCTCCTCCGACCCCTTCCCCGTGACGAGGACGAACGGTAGCCGTAACGAGCGCTCGCGGACGGCCTCGAGGAGTTCGAGCCCGTTCATCTCGGGCATGTCGTAGTCGCTGACGACGCAGTCGAAGCCTCCCGCCGTGAGGCGGTCGAGCGCCTCCACCGCTCGTTCCTCCGTCTCGACCACGAATCGGTCGTTCTCGCGGTGGAGGAACTCGGCGGCGAGGGCTGCGAAGTCGGGTTCGTCGTCCACGTAGAGCACGCTGATGGGCTCCTCCCGTGGCCCGGTGTCTCCCCCTGAGTCAGCCATCTTCGGCTGTTTTACCGTTCACTGATATATCCTTTCTCTGCCGATATTCGTCTTTGATAATACGTTCGACCGACACGATGGCCGGCACGCGAGACCCGTGGTCTGCCGAGGTTCGACCCGGCTTGAACACCCTTATCCGCACGCCGCTCGAACGACGCGTATGAAGATACTGCCGGACACGAGCGCGGTCATCGACGGCCGCGTGTCCGAGCGAGTCGACGACGGAACGTACGACGGGGCGACCGTCTACGTCCCCGAGGCCGTCGTCGGCGAACTCGAGTCGCAGGCCAACGACGGCCGCGACACCGGATGGGACGGGCTGTCGGAACTGCAGCGACTGGCGGACCTCGCCGACGCGGACACGATCACGCTGGAGTACGTCGGTCGGCGCCCCAGCGCCCAGGAACAGCGGGCCTCGGGCGAGGGCGACATCGACGCGCTCATCCGTGACCTCGCGGCCGACCACGGGGCGACGCTCCTCACCAGCGACGCCGTCCAGGCGGAGGTGGCCCGGGCGAAGCAGGTCGACGTCGAGTTCGTCGAGGCCAGGGTGAGAGGCTCCGGCGGCCTCGTCATCGAGGAGTTCTTCGACGACGAGACGATGTCGGTCCACCTCAAGACGGGGACCCGCCCCAAGGCCAAACGCGGCGCGCTGGGCGACATGCACTACGAGACCATCCGCGACGAGGTGAGCGACGAGGAGACGATGAAGGCGTGGGCCGACGACATCGTCAACTCCGCGCGCTCCTCGCCCGACGGCTTCATCGAACTCGACGAACCGGGGATGAAGATCGTCCAGTTCCGCGACTTCCGCATCGCGGTCGCACACCCCCCGTTCGCGGACGGCGTCGAGATCACCGCAGTCCGACCCATCGCCAAGACCGACCTCGACGACTACGAGTTCGCCGACGAACTCCGCTCGCGACTCAAAGAGCGCCAGCGCGGCGTCCTCATCTCGGGGTCGCCGGGCGCGGGGAAGTCGACGTTCGCCCAGGCCGTCGCGGAGTTCCTCAACGACTCGGACTACGCGGTGAAGACGATGGAGAAGCCGCGTGACCTCCAGGTCGGACCGGAGATCACCCAGTACACCGCGCTGGACGGTCAGATGGAGAAGACGGCCGACTCCTTACTCCTGGTCCGCCCCGACTACACCATCTACGACGAGGTCCGGAAGACGAACGACTTCTCGGTCTTCGCGGACATGCGTCTCGCCGGCGTCGGCATGGTCGGCGTCGTCCACGCCACCCGCGGCATCGACGCCCTCCAGCGGCTCGTCGGCCGGGTCGAACTCGGGATGATCCCGCAGGTGGTCGACACCGTCGTCTACATCGAGGCCGGGAAGGTCCACACGGTGTACGACGTCACCACCGAGGTGAAGGTGCCCGAGGGGCTGACCGCCGAGGACCTCGCCCGCCCGGTCATCCAGGTGACCGACTTCGAGACGGGTCGCCCCGAGTACGAGATCTACACGTTCAACCGTCAGGTCGTCACCGTCCCCCTCGGCGAGGGGGAGGCCGACGAGTCCGGCGTCGACCGCCTCGCTCGCCAGGAGATCGAACGCGAGATTCGCTCCATCGCCCGCGGCCACGTCGACGTCCAGCTGCAGGGGCAGAACAACGCCGTCGTCTACGTCGACGAGGACGACATCTCCTACGTCATCGGGAAGGGCGGCGGCCGCATCTCCGACGTCGAAGACAGGCTGGGTATCGACATCGACGTCCGCACCCACGACGAGAAGCCAGCAGGCTCCGGCGCCGCGAGCCCGGGCACTGGGTCCGGTGGCCCGACCGAGGGGGACGTCGTCACGCCCGAAGTCACCTCGCGGCACGTCGTCATCCGGATGGACGAACACGTCGGCGAGACGGTGGAGGTCCGCGCCGACGGCGACTACCTGTTCACCGCTACCGTCGGGCGGGGCGGCGACATCCAGGTGTCGCGGGGGAGCGCCATCGCGGACGAACTCGAACAGGCCATCGATCGCAAACAGCGCATCACGGTCGTCCCGGCCTGACGCGGTCGGACCTCGCCGTCACGTCCGCCCGCGTGGAGGTCCCGGAAGCCGACGCGTTCGTGTCTTCCCGGACGAAGAACACCGTCTCCCGACCGGGTGCGCGGAGGTCGACCCGTCGCGTCTCGTACCCCTCGAGCAGTGGTCGGACCGCCGCGGCGTCTTCGACCGTCGAGACGACGAGCGTCGGCTCCCCGTCTCGAAGCTGTGACGCGAGTGCCTCGGCGTCGGCCGCACACGTCGCGTCCAGGTCGGCGCGGGCGACGTACCACTGGAGTGGCAGAGCCTTCTGCAGGTCGGTACACGGCGGCGGGACGGGGCTGTCGCGTTCCGGTTCGACGAAGGTGTCGCCGTAGAAGACCACCTCGGGACCCGCGGCGTCCGACGCACCGGCCGCCCGTTCGAAGACGGGCCGGAACTCCCCGGTCGGCTGTGCGTACTGGACGAGCGGGTTCTCGGCGGACTGTGGCTCCCCGTAGACGGTCGTCGCGGCGGTGACGCCGACCTGTCCGGCCACGAGCAGTAGCGCGACGGCGACGACGCCCGCCCGAACCCGGTCGCCCGCGTCGAACGCGGCACGCCCCAGCCGGACGACGAACGCGAGGCCGACGGCGGCCGGGAGGGCGAGCGGAACGAGGGCGTTGACGGTAATCCACGCGCCGTAGATGTCGGTCCCGAGCGGGTAGCCGACGACGCTGACGAACCCCCAGTAGGCGGCGAACAGGACGAGCGGCCGGGGGTCGGGCGTCGCGTAGCGTTCGAGGAGGAACCCGCCGACGGCGAACACAGAGAGCGGTCCCGCCGCGAGCGCGAGCGTCCGGAGGAACCGCCCGAGGAAACAGCCGTAGGCGGTCACGACGCTCTCCTGGTGACACCCCGGCTCCGTCGTCCCGCCGAACCAGTACGACAATCCGCTCCCGACGTCTGTCACCGCCGCGTCGACCACGACGGGGAACAGTCGCGGCCGGCGCAGGGCGTCCCACAGGCCGACGCCGTCCGGCACGCGAGGCGCGAAGAAGAAGAGCGTGACGACGGCGGCGACGGCGACGACGCCGACGGCGTGCCCCACGAGCCGCAGGAGCCGTCGGTCCGGGCTCCGGGCCGCGGCGACGACCCGCTCACCGTACTGCCGGACGACGTCGACGCCGGTGTCCGCGGTGTGTGGCCGGAAGAGTCCGTGGTCGACGAGCAGTGCCGCCGCCCCGACCCAGACGAGCAGGTAGACGAGGGCGTTCTCCTTGGCGGCGAAGCCGAAGGCGACGAGAGCGCTCGCGGCGTAGACGTACCGCACCCGGCGTGTGTCGGCCGCCCTGACGAGCGCCCCGAAGGCGACGAAGGCGCACGCGGCGACGAGGAGCGTGCTCCGGAGGAACCGCGAGTAGTAGAGCAGGACCGGGTTCAGGGTGAGAACCGCCGCGAGTGCGAAGACTTCCCCGTCGCGTAGTCGCTCGCGGAACCAGAGCGCGGTCAGCGGGAGCAGTCCGCCGACGACGGCGACGGGGAGGCGGGCGACGGCGTCTGTCGGGCCGAGGAGGCCGAAGAGGGCGGCGTCGAGGTACCGGACGAGCGGTCCGTGGACGATGTGCCGGTAGGAGACGGCGCCGGTCTCGTGGTAGCGGAGCGCCCAGTACGCGACGCGGCCCTCGTCGAAGTGTGCGACGCGCCCGCCCAGCGCGGGGAGTCTGAGCGCGAGCGCGACGCACGCGAGGGCGACCACGAGCCGACGCACCGTCCACCTGTGGCGGGCCATACCGACCCCTCGTTCAGGGCGTAGATGTAGCCCCGTGAGGCTACGACGGTCGTTTTACTCACCGCATGACCGTGGCAGCCGCTCGCAGGACGCGACGGCCGAGAAGAGAACGTGGTGGGCGGGGACGCGGACCGGGGGACGGGTCGTTACTCGGCGGCGCAGGCTTCGGCGTCGGCTTCCTCGCCGCTCTTGAACTCGTCGGCAGTCTCGTTGAGTTGGTAGAGGTTCTGTCGGGCGTCGGCGAAGTAGACGTCCTCGTCGACGATCCCGATTCCCTCCAGGCGTTCGAGGGCGTATCGGACCGTTCGAGCCGACAGCATCGACTCCTCGACGATCCCCTTCTGTGTCAGTGGGCCGTTGTATTCGAGAACTTTGAACACGAGTTTCGCGCTCGGTGGGAGGTCGTCGAGACTCTCCTCGTCGGATCCAGCCATTAAGTCGTCTCAGACGCGCCACGGGCATAAAGGTTGATAGAACGGGCTAGCGGCAGGACGTGGAACGAACGGCTTTTGACGCGCGCTCTCGCACGGACACGTATGGCTACCGAAACGCAGACCGGCCTCTCCAAACATCTCCGGGGAGTGACCGTCACCACGCTCGCCTGTCTGGCAGGCGTCGCGGCGGCGGTCGTGTCGGGTGTCGTCGTCGGGACGGACCCTGCGTCGGCAACGAACCGGCTGACGCTGGGGGTCCTCGCTGGCTTCGTCGCCCTGCAGTTCCCCGTCCTGCGCGTCGTCGGGGTGGACATCTCCGACTTCGGGCCGAAGGACTACCTCTACGTCGCCTTCATGACGTTCACCCTGTGGTTCATCACCTTCGCAATCATGCTCACCGCGGGCGTGACGCTCTGATGGCCGACGACAGTATCGCGGTGGTCGACCTCGACCGCTGTCAGCCCGACCGGTGCAACTACGAGTGTGCGAAGTACTGCCCACCCAACCGCACCGGGAAGGACTGCATCGTCACCCGCGGCGACCACTACGAGGAGGACGAACCGTACGAGGGCGACCCCGACCAGATCAGAATCTCCGAGGAGATCTGTCTCGGGGAGACCTGCGGCATCTGCGTCGAGAAGTGCCCGTTCGACGCCATCGAGATCATCAACCTCCCGACCGAACTGGACGAGGACCCCGTCCACCGCTACGGCGAGAACGCCTTCGCCCTCTACGGGTTACCGGTCCCCGACGCGGGCACCGTCACGGGTATCCTGGGCCCGAACGGCATCGGGAAGTCGACGGCGGTCCACATCCTCGCGGACGAACTCGTCCCGAACCTCGGCAACTACGGCGACGACCCCGGGTGGGAACCGGTGCTGGACCGCTACCGTGGCTCCGGCCTGCAGAACTACATCGAGGCACTCCTCGACGACGAGGTGACCGTCGCCCGCAAACCCCAGTACGTCGACCAGATCCCCAAGCAGTTCGACGGGAAGACGAACGAACTCCTCGCCGCCACGGACGAGCGGGGCGTCCTCGACGAACTCGTCGACCGACTGGGCATCCGCCCGGTCATCGACCAGCCCATCGACACCCTCTCGGGGGGTGAACTCCAGCGGGTCGCGCTCGCGGCGACGCTGGCGAGGGACCGCGACTTCTACTTCCTCGACGAGATTACCCCGTACCTCGACATCGGCCAGCGCGTCACCGCCGCCCGTCTCGTCCAGGAACTCGCCGAGCGGGAAGACCGTGCCGTCCTCGTCGTCGAGCACGACCTCGCCATCCTCGATCTGCTCGCCGACTCGCTCCACATCGGCTACGGTCGTCCCGGGGCGTTCGGTGTCATCACCGACCCCAAGAGCGTCCGGAACGGCATCAACGAGTACCTCAAGGGGTACCTGACGAACGAGAACATGCGCATCCGGCCCGACGCCATCACGTTCGAGGAGCACGCACCGCGCGAGACCACGAAGAGCGCGCCCCTCGTCGACTACCCGGACCTCGCCAAATCCTACGGCGAGGGGGAGTTCTCGCTCACCGTCGAGGGTGGCACCATCTACCACTCCGAAGTGCTCGGTATCGTCGGCCCGAACGGCATCGGGAAGTCCACGCTCGCGAAGCTGTTCGCGGGTAAACTCGAGCCGGACGAGGGGGAACTGGACTTCCGGCTCGACATCGCCTACAAGCCGCAGTACATCGAAATCGACCAGCCGATGCGCGTCGACGCCTTCCTCTCTTCCATCACGAACGACTTCGGCTCGTCGCTGTGGAAGACCGAAATCGCCGGGCCGCTCCAGCTCGAACGCATCATGGAGCAGAACCTCTCGGACCTCTCCGGCGGGGAGCGCCAGCGCGTCGCCATCGCCGCCACCCTCTCGGAGGACGCGGACCTCTACGTGCTGGACGAACCGTCCGCCCACCTCGACGTCGAACAGCGCGTCCGCGCGACGACGGCCATCCGCCGCTACGCGGAGAACCACGACGCGACGGTGATGGTCATCGACCACGACATCTACATGATCGACCTGCTCGCCGACCGGCTGATGGTGTTCGACGGGCAGCCGGCCGTCGAGGGTCACGCGGGGACCCCCCAGGAGATGCGCGAGGGGATGAACGACTTCCTCTCGGACCTCGACATCACCTTCCGCCGCGACGAACGGACCGGCCGCCCCCGCATCAACAAGCCCGACTCCCAGCTCGACCGGAAACAGAAGCGCGAGGGCGAGTACTACTACGCACCCTGACGCGCTCTGGCTTCGCCCCTCGCCGCTGGGCGTAACGCTGACGGTGTCAGCTGTTCTACACGAGCGTACGATGCGACTCACGAGCGACGCGTTCGACGACGGCGAACCGATTCCCGAGCGGTACGGCTACCGTGCGGAGAACGTGAACCCGCCGCTGACCGTCCACGACGTCCCCGACGAGGCGGAGACGCTCGCACTCGTCGTCGACGACCCCGACGCCGTCGAACCCGCGGGGACGGTCTGGGACCACTGGGTCGTGTGGAACCTCCCCGCGGAGACGACGACGATTCCGGCCGGGTTCGACCCCGAGAGCGCGGGAGCGGCCGAGGGGACGAACGACTACGGCGAGGTCGGATACGGGGGACCGAACCCGCCGGACCGTCGACACACCTACCGGTTCGTCGCCCGGGCGCTGGACACGGCGCTCGCGCTCGACCGTGGCGAGACGAAAGCGGAACTCGAACGGGCGGTCGAGGGACACGTCGTCGCCGAGGCACACCTCTCCGGGACGTACGCCCCCTGACCGGCCGCGCCACGCCCGCTCGACAGTGTCAATCCGCCAGAAAGTTCACCTGGTTCGAGCCCAACTAATCCGTGGACGGGTCGTCGGACCGTCCGGGACGGTCCCCACAGCCAGCCTGCCCCCATACCACGGGTCGTCCGTGTCGCTCGGACGGCCCGACGGTCCCGTCCGTTTCGCTCACTCGCGTTCGACCGCGACCCCTCCGTTCTCGTTCCGTGTTCGCAGGTCGTAGCCGAAGGCGTCGACCAGCGACAGGTTCGTCCGGAGGTGCGACGTGGCTCGCGGAGCGGTGACGACGCCGCCCGCGAGTGCCAGCGGGACGACGAGCTGGTCCGCGAGGTGTTCGTCGACGGCTCCCGGTCCGGCGAGCCATCGCTCGAACGCCTCGACGGCGTCGTCGGCGACGTCCTCCGCGGGCACACCCCGCTCGCCGAGCGCGTCGAACCCTGCCCGCGTCTCGCCCGACACGGAGACCAGGAGTGCGAACCCCGGGCAGTCGGTCTCGGCGTACGTCGCGTGTGTCTCGGCGACGGGGACGGACAGCCGTTCGTGCGCTCGCCCGAGCGCCCGTTCACAGACGTCGGCGTCGGCGAGGTCACGGGCGCCGACGGCGTGGACGCTCGCGACCAGGTCCCCCCGCGACTCGCACTCGAGCGGACGGAGCGTCGAGGGAGCCACGTGGAGAGTCGCTCGCCCACCCCCCGTGGGGTAGAAGCCGCGACGCCGGAGCGTGACCGTCGCTGCCAGGCCGACGCGTGCGAGCAGCGGGAGTTTGACCCCGCGGAAGAAGTCGAACGTCGGCGCCCACTTCACGTCGGTGCCCCCGCTCGCCGTGACCGAGACGGGGTCGTCGACCCCCGCCGCGAGCGGCAGTACGGTGTCGAAGACGAGCGCGACGCTGCCGGCCGTGCCGACGTCGACAGTCACGTCGCCTCGCGGCGCGTGTGTCGGAGCGAACGACAGTCGCTCCGACCCCACGTCGTCACCCTCGACGGTCGCCCCGGTGAGCGCCGCCGCTGCGTCGACACAGGCGAGGTGCTGTGGGCGGAGGCCGGTCGTCGGTCGGTCGGCGCGGACGCCGGTCATCTCGAACGGTCGTCCCTCCAGACAGGAGAGTGTCAGCGCCGTCCGGAGGAGCTGGCCGCCACCCTCCGAGCCGTCGAGTTCGAGCGGCGTCTCTCTGCTCTCGGTCACCGGACGACGGTGACGGGAACGCGCGACCGCTCGACGAGGCCCTTGGCGACGCTCCCGACGAGGCCCTCGTACTTCCCGGTGATGCCACGGTGCCCGACGAACAGCCCCGTCACGTCGGCGCGCTCGGTCACGTTCGGGATGACCTGCAGCGGCGGCCCGTACAGCAGTTCCGTCTCGACGTCGACCCCCGCGTCCGTCGCGTGCTCCCGCGCCGCCTCGAGGACGCGCTCGGCGTCCGCCTCGGCGTCTTCGACCGCCTCGGCGACGAGGCGTCCGGCAGCGTCGCCGAAGCCGTCGGGCTCGTCCCCGCCGACGTCGACGACCGCCGGTTCGACCGCGTGGACCACGAGGAGGTTCTCGCCGAGCCGCTCGGCGAGGTCGGTCGCGTGCGCGAGGGCGTTGTCGCTCGCATCGGATCCGTCGACTGCAACGAGAAACGTCATGAGAGTCGATTGCTCACCCGTGGACAACTAACTATCGGCGGTTCTCACGGTCTGAACACGAGGACGGAGGTTCCGACAGGGGGAACGTACCGTCGCGCTCGGTCGGCCAGCGCGGGCTGAGGGACCGACACGCCGCGTGTCGCACTGACCCGGCAGAGCGCGTCGTCGCAGTCGGTCCCCGCGACGTGAGCGCCGTTACAGCGAGCGCATCGTTTAGCTTCGAAGTCAAAAGCGTCGTCACAGGTCCCGTCGGCCCGCGGGTGACCGGCCACCGTGTCGAGGGGGCGGGTCCTGTCGGCGCGCGCCGACGAGCAGTGACTCGGGCGAGAATGGGGTCGTCCGGTGGAGGGCGTCAGCGGACGAGTCGAGAACAGGTGCCGCAGAGGTTCTCCTCTTTCACGTCGACCTCGCGAACCGTCGGGGAGAAGGACATGACGCACTTGGAGTTGTCGCAGTGTTCCAGACCGAGGGTGTGGCCGATTTCGTGGACGACCTCCTTGCGGACGCGGTCGGCGAACACTTCACTGGAGGGCTTCGTGGAGATGCCGCCGTCCGAGGAGGTCTGCAGGCGCGCAGTCGAGATGACGGAGCCGTTGCCGTTGAGATACGCGAGCCCGAAGACGTAGTTACGTCGGCGGTAGTAGAGGTCTTGCGCCGTGATTCCGATGTTCTTCTCCGCGGAGCCGACTCGGGAGGCGAGTTCGATGAACTCCTCGGCCCGGTACTGGTTCCGACTGCGGTCGTACGCACCGTCGGGGAGCGACTGCTCCTCGTGAACGGTCACGTCGCAGTCGTAGACGGACCGGAGCGCGGCGGAGGCCTCCCGTTTGACCTGCGCGGGGACGTCCCCGATCGGCACGATGTCGACGAGCATGGACGCACTTAAGCAGGGGTCGGTCATAAACATCCCGCCGTGACCCGTCCGACGACCGCCGCTCTCGCCGACTATCTCTCCCGATACGACCGGGTCGTCGAGGTCGGCATCGGCCGACGGACGGACGTCGCTAGGGCGCTCGTCGCCCGGGGGGTCGAGGTGACCGCGACGGACGTCCACCCCCGAGCGGTCCCGGACGGTGTGCGGTTCGTCCGCGACGACGTCGTCTCCCGCGCGGGGGGTGACGCGCCGCCGGGTCCGACGTACGCCGTCGACGCCGTCTACGCGCTCAACCTTCCCCCCGAACTGCACCGACCGACGCGGGACGTCGCCCACGTCGCCGGTGCGGACTGCCTCTTCACTACGCTCGGCGGTGACCAGCCCCTCGTTCCGGTCGAACGGGTGACGCTCGACGCGGACGCCGCGGTGGAGACGCTGTACGTCGCTCGATGTCCGGACGGGGCGGAGACGATGCGTTAATCCTGCTCCCCCTCCAACCGGTGCTCGATGGACGCGCTCGTCCACTTCGCCGTCGGCCTCACCGGCGGCCTGCTCGCCCTCCTCCTCGTGGACTGGTCTCCGCGCCGGGAGTTTCTCGTGACGTTCGCGAGCGGCGTCTGGGCGATGATTCCGGACGGCCACTGGATGTTCCACGAACTCGGCGTCGACAGCGTCGCGACGGCCTGGCGGGCCGCACACGCGACGCCCGCGGCGAACCTCTTCTGGTTCCACCGCGTCCTCGACCGGAGCGAGACCGGCCGTCCGCGGGTCGAGATGGGGGTCGCTCTCGTCGGTCTGTTCGTCGCCGTCGGCGCTTTCTACGTCGTCAACGACTGGGACGCCGACTGACGGGTCGTCCTGTCGGGCCAGCCTCGTCCACTCGACCCCGTCCGACCGGCGTTCACTCGACGAACCGCTCGCGCAACGCCGGCGTCGGCACCATGCACTGGTCCTTCCGACCGAACCACTCGTAGCGGTGTTCGGCGACGACCGCGTACAGCCAGTCTCTGACCCGTCGCGGCAGGAGCCATCCCAGCCCCGCCACCCGGTAGGGGCCACCGAGCAACTCACCGACGCGGATGGCCGCGGCCGACCGCGTGTAGGCCCGGTTCCCTTCGAGGAGGACCACCGTCTCCAGTTCGTCGGCTGGGAGGTCGAGTCGGTCGAGGACCGCCTCCCCGACTGCCGACTGCAGCGACGCGAACCTGAGCGTCCCCTCGGGGTCGTGCTCGACGACGAACTGGACGACACCGTTGCAGAGGTTGCAGACGCCGTCGAAGAGGAGCACCGGCCCCTCGTCGACGACTTCGGCGAGGTCGACTGCGACGTCGTCCCTCTGACCGACCTCCCCCTCGCCGTCCGCGTCGGCGTCGTTTCCGTCGGCGACCCGACCGTCGACGTCGCTTCCGTCGTCGCTCCCGGGGTCGCTGCCCGTCCGCTCGGTCACGCTTCTGCTCCCCCGCTCACGCTCGTCCCCTCCACACCCTGTCGCCACCGACGACTCCGCGAGGCGGTGACGTCGACCCCGGGGCTGTAGTAGCAGACCGGGTCGGACGACGGGTCGTCGAACCCGTTGGCCGCGAACAGCGTGTTCGTCTCCTCCGTGGCAGTCGCCGGGTACAGGGTCCACGGGCCGTGGGCGACGTTCGCGTAGCGGACCGCACCGTCGGACCCCTGCGTGTAGAAGCGGTACCGTTCGGTGAGGAAGACCGCCCTCGGGTCGTCGCGGGACGCGAAGGCCGCCCCACTCGGCCGGTACGTCCCGACGTAGTGTGCCGGACGGTCACCGGGGTGGAGGCGGCGACTCCCGAAGTGGACGCCACCGTCGCCGTCGCCCGCCAGCGAGATGCGAGCGTAGTAGTACGGGAGGCGGTGGAAGACGCGCGCGCCGAGGACCGAGATGACACCCTGTGCGTCGAGGCTGAAGAAGTAGACGCCGGGTTCGCCGTCGCAGGTGACGTACGTCCGGAGGTTGAGTTCGGGGAGGTCGACGCCGACGGCCGCCGGGAGGCCGCGCGGACGGACGTCGACGTTGGTGAAGGGGACGACCGAGAGCCACGCGTCGCCGTCGAACGTGTCGACGGCCAGCGCGTCGGGCAGGTGTGCGTCGACCGTCGCGGGTGGGACGGGGTAGTTGGCGAAGAGCAGGTGTCGCCACCCCATCGCGAGTGGAACCATGACCGGGGTAGGGAGGCCAGATGCGTTACCCTTGCGACGTCGCCCGCTTCGTCGCGGCGCGGTCGGCCTCACGGTTCGTCACCGTCCGCGGCGGCTGCTCGGCGGATACGACTGACGACTGGCGACTGACGACTCGCCGGGGCACTCCGGACGGGGTGACCGCCGTGGCCGTCACGCCGACCCACGCGACGTGCTGCCGACGCGTGCTGGTTCCCCTCCTGGACTCGACTCTCTCTATCGATGTATCGGTCTACCGGTGTGCCCCGGTCGACTCCCGGCTCGCGTAGCCGTCGGGAGTCTCCCGTATATTCTGTCCGTGCTCGTATATAATTTAATGCCGGTACTGGTTCCCGGGAACCGCCGAGAGGCCCTCTGCGGGTCGACCTCACGACGTCGGACGGTCGGGAGGTACGGGCGACTGGTCGTCGTCAGTTTCAGGCGCCGACTCCGGTACGAGGCCAGCGAGGTCGGGGTGTCCGATGTGGACCTGCACCGCCTCGGGGAGGTCATCGACAGAAGACGCCCGGCGGAACTGGTCGCGGACGGCCTGCCACTCCGCGTGGCGCGTCCCGACCAGCACCGGGACGCGTTCGATGCCGAGCGCTCGCGCGATAGCCAGCCGGTGGAGCCCACATCGCCAGTGGTGCAAACCCCCGCCGCGGTCGATGTCCACCCGAATCTCGTTCAACAGCGGGTGGACGGTGTCGTTGTTCTGTCCCTGGAGCGTGTGGATGTCCTCGCGCTCGAGAAGTTCGCGCTGGGTTCGGTAGCCGTTCCGTTCAATGTCCCAGATGAGGCCCGAGAGTCGTTCACACCGGACGCCGAAGGGTTCTTCCCGTCGACACTCCTCCGCGTAGTACCGCCGGTGGCGGTCACAGTCGAGCGGGTCACCCTGCTCGATGTGGTCGGTGACGACGCGGACGATGGGTATCTCGTTGAGCGGCACGCTCCGCCGGTCCCAGTCGCCTCCGACCACCTCGCCGAGCCACGAGTCCCACCCCTTCGCACGGTTCGAGACGTAGGTGACGGCGGCCGGGTCGACCGTGACGAGTTCGAACGCGTCGGCGTCGCTGAACGGCCTCTGGGTCGCGACCCGATACATCTGGAGACAGAGCCGAAGCAGGGGACGCGGGTCTCGCGTCGTCCAGCAGGTCCCGACCCGATGGTGGTTCCGCCGCAGGACGCCCCGCGCCATCGCGAAGGGTCGGGCGACGACGGACCTCCGGCTCACGCCACCACCGCCGGTGTCGCCACGTCGACTAGGTCAGGATGCGACTTGGCGTGGGGGTCGGGGGGTGGTCTCTCACCCGCCCTCAGCACCTCCTCTCGAGCCCGCTGCCACGCACGATGCCGGACGACGACCTGAACTGGAATCTCTTCGAGACCGAGTACTCCGGCGATGGCGAACCGGTGGAAGCCCGAGTTGAGCAGGAGCGCCCCGTCACGGCCGACGTTGACGCCGACTTCGTTCGTGAGGAGGCGGTCCCGAGTCGTCTCGAACCGGTTGTGGTCGACCATCGCCCCGTCGAGCGCCTCCTGTGTCTCGTAACCGCCGTCACGGATTCGTTCGAAGAGGGCGTCGAGGTACACACACCGCACGTCGAGGAACTCCGCGGCCGTCGAACAGCCCTTCCGGACCGCGCCGGCCTCGATGGCGGCGACGTTGTGTGCGACGTAGACGGTGTCCTCCCAGGCGCGGCCCTCGCCGAAGCGCTGTGTGAGTCCGCGGACCGTCGGATGGTCGGTCACGTCGCGGTCGGTCCTGTCCCAGACCCCCCCGCGGATGCTCCCGATAGTTGTCAACTTGTCGAAACAGCCGTACCGCGGCCGGTACCGCACTGCCGTCGGGTCGACCCACCGGACCTCGAACGGGTCGGCCAGCGACCGGGGGTCGAACGACAGCGCGGCCAACCGTGTGTTGTACCGTGCCCAGAACTCCACTCCCAGCGTGGGGCCCAGTGCGGACTTGAGACGGTCGACCGACGAGAGGCGGAGATGGTCGAACACCCGTCGGCCGACCGGTGCGGGTCGACCCGCCGCGACAGTCGCACTCGGAGACCGGAGATTCATTCGTCCGTTCTTACCGTCCGCGGACATAGTTACCACTCTAATAAACACTCTGTCGCTCCCGACTCCCGGGGGTGGACTCACGAGTCAGGAAGTGGGTAACTAATGCCCTGTTCCCACCACGCCTCACCGTCGGGCGTCACTCGACACATCGGTCCTCGTCGACGGCTCGATACGAACCGATAACTCCCCGACTTCTCGCAGCAATCGACGGTCTGGACCACCTTCCCCGGTCGTGAAATCATCGTCGTTCCGCGAAGCTTCGGGTACGTTCCCGTCTCTCGGAGCGGCAGCCGTGTCCGACTGCGGTACGAACACTCCGAGACGGACGAACTCCGGAACGTCGACGTGCCGATGCACACCGAATGAGAATCGGGACAGTGTGGTCTGTCGCCGACCAGTGCGGTGCAGAGGACTTTCACGCGTGGTGCCGCTGAACCGACGACCACGCCTGGCGGCCGTCGTGGACACTCGTTGTCGGTAAGTGTAGTGAGATGACGATTTGGAGGACTCGCCGGGAGTCCCGCGAGCGAAGCGAGTGGGACGTCGGCGAGGGAATGAGGCGAACGAAGTGAGCCGAATGGACTCGCCGGGATTTCGGAACGTCGCGTGAAAGATTCGTTTTAATCCCCGTGCAGTCTTGCGGTTACAGACGAGGGCACGTCAGTCGTCGTCAGCAGTGTACGCACCGCTGCGGTGTTCGATTCGGTGCACTTCCAACACCAACCCGTTTCGGTCGAGAACGCAGGCGAGCCGATACTGTCCAACGCGGAGTTTCGAGAACGGGCCACCGGTCAGCGGTTCGAGGAAGTCGTCGGGGTCGCGCCACTCCGACTCGACGACCTCGTCGAGTTTCGAGACGATACGGTCCTGTACGTGCGGGTCGAGCGCGTCGAACTGACCTGTGGCTCGCGGCGTGAACTTCCAGGTCCAGTCGTCGTCACTCGTCATCCTCGTCCCGATTCATCATCTCGACGACTTCCTCACGAGAGACCAACTCCGATTCACCCGAGCGAAGGTCGTGTTCACTTGCCGCGATCTGTTTCCACCCCTCACGGGAGAACTCCGGATGCTTCACCGCGTCTCGGGCAGCGTAGCGGAGAAACTCGCTTCGGGAGTTGAACCCCTGTTCTTGCCATGTCGCGTCGATGTCTTCGAGGAAGGCTTTGCTGAGTCGAAGGTTGATCTGGACCATCTCGGGGCCCTCGTCGCCACTTGTTGTATCCGCATCGGACATATACAGGTGCTTTGCGCTTGTATATACTAAGACTTGTCACCGTTCCACGGACATAGGGACGGCTTCGGCAGCTCAGATGAACTCGCCAGTCGTTCGAACCCTGCGAGATACAGAGCGTAAGTCAAGCACTACGTACGTGCTAGGCTGACGTGACGAGTGCAACGGAACATCCAGAGCAAAGAATTCGGGAGAAGAGGGAACTCCCCGGGCATATTTAAACACAAATAACAAATGGCTTCGTTTACCAGCAGATTAGGGGAGCGATTATTCACTCACTGGTAATCTGCACCGCTCACGTGTTTCTGGCGTTTCCGGGCGTCGAGAGCATGAAGTCGTCGTAGTAGTACGTCGCGTCGTTCCCGAAGTTGATACTGTTGACGATGAATTCGAGGAACTGCGTGCTGGGCGCGAACACGTTGTATCCGCGCTCGTCGACGACGAGTTTGTTGTTGATGCGCCACTTGAGCGCGGCACCGTCTCTGAAACTCTGGAGTTGAGCTTCGATGTCCACCCAGCCACCCTCCTCGGGGTCGATACCGAGTTTCTTCGGGATGCCGAGGTCGATCCACTTGTCGGTCACGAAATTGCCATCCTCGTCGGACTCGTAGACGTACGCACGGAACTGTGCTTCACCCGTGTCGCTCGCGTCACTGTCCTGATAGGCGAGGATTGGGTAGGCGCTGATAGACCCACTTGCGTTCCCGAGAACGGGCCAGACACCGGACTCGTGAGGCTCACCGTCCGTTTCCCACGCGGGGTCGATGTAGAAGCGGTACGAGAGGCGAGAGCCCGTGCCTGCGTACCAGTACGTACCGTCCGCGTCTTGGTACTTCTTGCCCTGATAGGCGTAGAAGCCACTCGTCTCGGCAGTCTCGTCGATGTCGATACACAACCGTCCTTCGTCGGTCGTCCACGCCTCTGGTGCCCGACGGTCGACGACCCATCCGGCACTTGTCGCCGTGTTGTCGGCTGCGTCAGCTGGGTCGCTGAAATCTAGGTTGAACACGGCGTTAGGCTTCTTTGCCTGCACACCCGTCGCGGACAGGGGAAGCATGGTTGCTCCCAGTGCGAGACCACTCAACTGCATGAATCGGCGTCGGCTCGATTTCTCAGGAGCCATGCCAGTCAAACAATTGATGTGTATATTGGTAGTAGCTACATAACGATACAGTCTATTCGATTTCTCAACACATAATTGTACTATATTGTACATGACTAACCAACCGAGAACACAGGCAACAACTCGTGGGTAGGCTCCAAAGAGCGTTCACTGCGAAGAGATAGTCATGATCACGACTTGGTGGACGAGGCAATGGTCGAGGAAAGGTATCCACAGTTAGCTACCGGTCGGTTCGCTATTGGACGGACGAGGCGAACGACACTCGATTGCCGAACTCATCCCCTGTATACAGCAGCCATTTTTATTGGCGGCTGAACAGATTCCGGACCTATCGGTATCTTTGCCTCTTGTTGCGACAAGCTGAGAGGTGGTCACAGGGTGCTGGCTCACCGCTCAACGGGTGATTGATCATCTGGCTATCTCTTCGAGTTAAATCCACGAATCGCAAGCCAGCGAACACCCCCGACACGAATCATAACGAACTCTTCCAGCAATAGAATATAAAGCCCCTGCCGCAGTATGGTGATTGAATTTATAAGTGGACTCGCCGGGA